>CAZMDZ010000154.1:0-8798 GCA_964565175.1 uncultured Planctomycetales bacterium | reverse complement strand
CAAAGTTCAACAAGTATTGGTCGAACTTGCGGTAGTTCAGTTTGGCGCGGACTTTCAACGTTCCACTGGTGGCCGGTGGGACTTTAATCGCCATTTCTTCACTGGTCGGCGGCGGCGTGGGTTCGCCTACACCTGGACATGCGATGTCATATTTGGCCATCTCTTCGGAGCCGGGGAACATCGAACGCTTAAAGCGCACCCCAACCATTTCCCACAGATTGTGACGGTCAATCAGGTTGCCGTAGCGATCCACCGGCTCGGCCTTCATCATGAAGGAACCGGTTTCGACAAAGTTCTTGTCATCGACTTTGCCGGAATGGAAAACCACATTTCCTTGGTCGTCCACCACCTCGATTTCCACCCACGCTTGAATGATGTCCAAGGGCCCGGTTGGGAAATCATGGCCAACTTTATTATTGAGCAAGTGCACCCGCAGAGCGAATTCTTCACCGGCGGCAACCTGAGTGGGAGCTTCGATTTCAATTGGAACTGCAGGGCCTGGTTTCCAACGTTCATCGATCTCCGGAATGCTGATTTCACCGCGCAACCATTTTTCAGTGAGCTCAACATGGCGTTCCCCACCCGGCAACTTGTGGAGCACCGGCATGAATTGATTGGCGCCCAAAAAGCGGTGGCTGCGGTGCATGCGATCGGTTGGATTGCGGTTAAAGTCCAGCGCATCACCGGAGGCTGGGTCTGTTGAATTGGCCACTAACGGCATGTGACATTCACGGCACTCCAAAGTCTTCTGCGGATCTTCATCGTTATGCCAACGGCTGGATTTCCAGTTGTCGTATTGGTTTTGCAGTTGCACCCAACCGACCTGGTTGACCTCTTCATCGATAAATTGCTTGTGGCAAGCGGCGCAAAACTCGGGCGCTTTAAACATGCTGCGCGACAGAGATTCCACGTGCTTTTGCGGATAAGCACGGATCAGAAAATCGCTGACAAACTTCGCCGTCTTGCCCTCACCCAATTCTCCAAGATATCGATCGGGCTGCGACATGACATAATTCGCATTGCCCTTGACGTCGGTTTCTTCGATGGCGTGGCAAGATAGGCAAGAGATGCCCTCCTGATAGCCTTCCAGGTCACTTAGGTTTTCCACGCCAATGAACTTGGTGCCGGAGAACAAGGAAATGGGATCGTGGCAACCGGCGCAATAGCGGGTTGAATCAGCGCCATTTTGCGCAGCCATTACGCTTTGGATCTTTTGGAAACCTGCATCCATCGATGCGTAACGGTGAGCACTCGGCTGCCACTCTTCGTAAATTTGCTCATGGCAACCACTGGTTCCGCAACCCTGAGAGCCGGCCAGCGACGCCGAGTCATAAGCGCCGCCTGATGCGGTTTGCGCCAAACTGGGCGCGAACGGACCTTTGCCTTGATAAGGATCCAAATCATATTCGCTTGGGAATTGATTAACGAAGCTGGCCGGGGCAATCAGCAAAGACAATGCCGCTGTCACCGCCAATCCACCAACCGTCCAGCCAAAAGCAGCTTTGCGATGGCCGCTCATTGCCCCGGAAACCTGCTGGCTATGTTCCTCACTCACCTTGCGCCGGTTGCGCATTGCCGACGCGATCAGGTGATGACCGGCGAAAAACAAAACGCCAAAGGTGGTCACAATGTGAGTGTTGACCCAAAAGGCCGTAACCCGACTTCCAAAAGCGGCATCCCAAGTCAGAACGACCCCGGAAACCACACAGAACACCAGCAACAGTCCGCCAACCCAACCAGTAAATTTGGTTTGAGTCAGTGGATACTTCCAGTAAACCTTTAAGTGGCTCAAGGTGAAAGCCACAAATGGTAGCAGGAACAACACCCCGCCAATCGTATGCAGCACCACCGTGTGTTGGTTAAACACGCTGAACGGCAGCAAAAAGATGATCAAGCCGCTCACAGTGAGGTAAAGAGAAAGTCCGGAGACCAGCCGCGCCATGCCGCTGCGCCACCCTTGCAGGCTTTGTTTTTCCCAGTGGTGAATGTTGGTTTCTTCCTTAGTCATGATGAGGGTTTGGGGAGGAGGAGGAAGGTGTAGGGGGGTAGTTCGTCATACCGTGGTATGGCAGGGGTTCCACGGTGTCGGGGAAGGCGGTGTAAAGATCCATGTCTTTGCAGTAGCCGTCCGAATGCAGAATCAAAGTGCGGCTCCAGCCTTCCGGAAGTTGCGGCAGAGAACTTGCATCGAACTCCAGGGCGACTTCTTCGCCGCGGGCAAGAATGACAAATTGATCGTCGACCTTTCTTAGCAGCTGGCGGACGTCGCCGTGGTCGGTGAATTGGCCCATCATGTTTTTGAACGGCACCCCTAAATCTAAGCGGTGATAGTCATAAACCGTGGGGTTTGCGCCATCGGGCGAAAATTCACGCGGGTAACCAAGGGCTCGAAGGTCCGCGACCACCGGGTGCAATTCATGCTTGACCAAGGTTTGCTCCGAAACATCGATCCCGGCGTAAATTTGATCCCAAAACACTTCCATGTTGGTGCGAATGCGCAAGCGCCCATCTTGGTCCAAGGGCAAGTCAGAGATGTCGACGGTCATCATCCGCGGCAAACCTGCCGGGAAGCCCATTTCAGGAGTAGCCGCTTTCCATCCACCGTTGCCGTCGGCAAGTTCAATCCATGGCGAGCGCATGACGATGCCAGCTTGCCAGGCAGCGTAGTTGACATGCGAGTAGGTGTATTCCACCCAACCATGGAGAAATAGAATCAGCGGTTTGGTGCGATCGAGATCTGCCAATCGATCGCCGAAGTCGAGTTCGATCCAGTGATCGCGGGCATAACCAATGAAGCGCGAATCCACCGGCGGTTCGGCGTACTTGCGGTCCACCTTTTCAAGAGTGCCGAGCAAGTTTTCACCAGTGTCGGTGCGGGCTGATTGCGGGAAGATTGCCTCGGTCACGGCGTACGGCTTGCCGGTTGGAAAGGGCGGGCTGCCAGTGAAGCGTTCGTCGGGGTAGATCTCCCAGTCACTCGGATGGTCATAAACCTGCAAAAAAAGTTGATCTAAGTAGGTGACCTCTTCGAGCGGCTCAGCGACGCGAAGCAAATAGCGGCCATTGGTTTCGGCAATTAATTCCGGCGGAATGCGCACATCTTCGGTCGGGTCAGGCGGCGCATAAACTCCCGGCTCAACAAAGAACCCCATGCCGCCGACGCCAAGAAAATCAGTGATGTAAGCAAAGCGCTCACCATCCCAACTAAACAAAATTGGACATGACGACGGCTTGCGTTTGATTTTTTTAATTTGCCAAAGTTGACCGCCGGGTACTTCCAGCTCGCTTTGCAAAACCGCGTCCATCCAACTCAAACGCACATAATCAGCGACCTCGGTTTGGCCTAAACCAAAATGCAAACGACGTGGCGCACTGCCGAGGTAGCCACTTGTGGAATGCATGCGCCGGACTTGAGTGCGCAACCCAGTTTTGACTTCCACCTGCATGCCCACCGCATTCGGTTCCGCCCAAATCCCATTTTCGCTTTCCTGTTCGATGGGAAGGATCTTCAACCAATGGCGGCCAGGCAAGGGCGGAGCGCTCCACAGTTGCGGAATTTCTCCCACTCGGTTGATCAGCAAGTCCAAGCTGCCATCATCATTGAGGTCGGCACAGACCGCCCCGCGGGAGGTGGGTTTGGCGGAAGCGTCGCCGAGAGTGACTGGCGGATGAAAACTGCCGCCACCGTCGGTCAGCAACAGAGTGTGGGCAAAGCCTTCCTCTTGCGCCGCGTCCAAGAGCACGAGGTCCAGCCTGCCATCTAAGTCATAGTCGCCGAACATTGCGCCGCCCGCGCCAGGGTATTTTTGCAGACTGGTGGCAAAGCTGGAGTTGGAATCAAAACTACCGGCTTCGGTATGCAAATGAAGCGTAGGCGGAGCTCCTCCATGCAAGAAAAGCAAATCCTCCTTGCCGTTTCGGTCAAGGTCACCGCTAACGACGCCATAGGTATCCCCTACCGCCGCAAGTTCGGGGTAACTTGAATTGGCTTGGCGGTAAAGCCCCATGCGATCATTAAGAAAAACTTGATTGGCAGCATCTTTGTGCAGAACCAATAAATCCAAGTCGCGATCACTATCCAAATCAACGAAAGCCGCCCCGAGGGAGGGCAACTTCTGCCCTGCCAATTCGGTGCCAATCGCAAGATCGAGGAAGGTGCCGTCGCCATTGTTGCGCCACAGTGAATTAGGAGCACCAATCTCACCGTCGGTCGAGCGATAGCGCGCCACAAATAGATCCAAATCATTGTCATGATCGGCGTCGGCCCAAGCTGCGCCCACACTTGTCCAATCTCCGCCGCCAATTCCACAGCTGGCGGTCACGTCGGTAAATCGGCCGTTGTGATTTTGGTAGAGCCGGTCCGCGCCCTCACAAGTCAGGAACAAATCCGGATCGCCGTCCTTGTCATAGTCGCCAAAGAACGCGCCGACGGCTCCGCTTCCATCTATGCCGCTATCCCCTACCTCGGAAAAGTCACCCTTTTCATTGAGATACAGCAAGCCGTTGCCGGTCGGCCCGCAACCTGGTAGATAAAGATCTAAATCGCGGTCGCCGTCCACATCGGCAACAGCGGCGCCAGGGCCAAACGAACCCTCCGTTGGCCAACCTGGCTGCCCCGTTGTGGCTTGGGTCAATCCGCTGGCCTTTGCCACTTCGGCAAACTTTGGCAGCAGTTGCGGATCCAGTTCTGATGGCGGTGCATCAAACTTGCGAATGACCGCGGCATAACGACCCATTTCGCCGTATTTCATGCCAGCCTCCACCCCTGCGTTGGCGTCCTTCAAAGTGCGGAAGCGATTGAGCAACTCGGTGGCGCGTTCAGGCTCACCAGCTTTGCGCAACAATGCTGCAAGTCGATAACAAGCCGATTGATGATGGGGCAACTTCTGAAGCGTTTGCTCCAGGTGAGTGCGCGCAAGATCGGGGTTGCCGTCTTGCTCCAGAATCCCCAATTGATAGTGAACATCAGGATCCTCGGGGTCGATTTCAAGCACACGCTCGAACAAGGTCTTGGCTTCGTCACCGTTTTCGTTGTGACGCAACAGCACACCTAAGGAATAAAGTGCATAAGGGTTCTTGGGCTCTTGCTTCACCACCCAGCGAAGTTCGGTTTCCGCTCGCGCAATAGCCGAATCTTCCCCAACGTTGAGTAACGCAATGCCCAAGTTGAAGTGCCCCGGCGCCCACCCTGGAGCTTGACTTACCACCGTTTCAAAAGCGAGCGCCGCTTGTTCCGGTTGGAAGCGCTCCATGAGCGCAATGCCGCGGTTAAAGTCACGGGCGACCGAGTCCAAATGTTCCACTGGGATCGACGCAGATGGAACGGCTTCTTCGCCGCAACTCAGGAATGCGGCGCCCGCGCAGAGGGTCAATAGGCAAAGCGTTTGGCTTCTCATCGTTTCCCCTCCTTGACTCGATCGATAGCCTGTTGATTCAGCTCAACGCGCAAATTCTTTTCATCCGTCCACATTCCAGGTGGGTAATGACTGCATTGATAAACCGGATAAGCTTCGCTGCGCAAATGAGCTGCCATTGCGTGGCCGCTTCGAACTTTTCGTTCGTGGCGCAAGGCGGTGATATCGATCGGAGCGACGACAATTTTTTCGCCGGGGCCGGGATCGGCTTGAGCCAAAATACGGCCGTCATAATCGACAGCCATGCTGCCGCCGGGCCACGAAAATGGAGGGTAGTTGCTTACACTGGCTGCTTGATTACTGGCTACGACATAGGCGGTGTTTTCCAACGCCCGGCAACGATTCACCGTCGTCCACCAATCCATCGGCGCAGTTGCCCCCCATGGATCCATGTAAGCGGAAACTCGAATCAAGACCTCCGCGCCGTTGGCACAAATCTGGCGCAGCACTTCGGGGAAGATCCAGTCATAACAAATGGCGACGCCCAGCTTGCCGATCGGCGTGTCTGCGACTGGGAAGAGTTCCTCTTCATAGCCTTCTAGGTCATGTGGACTTTTGTGAACCTCCCATGGAATCCAGGGGTTGACCTTGCGATATTTGGTCAAAATCCCTTCCGGACCAATCAGGCAAGTGGTATTAAAAACAGTTCCTGGCCAAGCAGGATCTTCTTCGAGGAAGGTCCCCGTTTGAATGTAAATACCAAGTTCTTTGGCCAAGGCGTGGTAAGCGTCGGTGTGCTGGTTAGGAATGGGAAGCGTGAGATGTTGCAGCAGTTCGCCAGCAGTTGCGTAGACCGGTGCAGCGTGGGCAAATTCGGGGAATACCACTAGCTTGACCGGCAAGAATGGTGTGTAGCCTTCTGCTGCCATGCGCGCCATGCCAAGCATGTGCTCCGTTTTGGCGCCAATCTCGGATCGCGTTTGGGGATTGGGCAAGTCAATTTGACATGCTGCGGCGGAGTAACGAATGGGGTCCATGCTTGTGGTGGTAGCTGTTAGTTGCGGGTGACCGTTAAAGTTTGCTGGCTTTCGACGTCGGCGAGATTTTGACGGAAGCCGTCGCTCCAGATGATTTCTAAAGACGCCTTGGAGCAGTCAGCGGGAAAGGCAAAATGGGCAATGAGATCGTTGGAAGCTAGAAAACTAGTGCCACTCGCGATCCATCTCGTTTGAAGCTGGGTGCCGCAGCGAAGGACCAGCTTGCTGCCCACTCCAAAACGATCGTGCCCGGGCCTTAGGTCTTGCAACTTGACCACCAACCAAGAGCCGCCGTCGCGGTCATTGCGCAAAATCCGTACCGGTCCATTGCGCTCACCAACGACGATGTCGACGTCACCATCTCCATCTAAGTCGCCAAATGCCGCAGTACGATCGCAATGCGCTTGCTCCAGCCAAGCACCGGCCGCACTACCCTCGACGCGCTGGAACTTCTGCGCTTGGCGGCTGTAGAGCACCGCGACTTGATCGTAGTTCCAGTCTTGTTCGGCACAAATCTCGCGCGGGTAAATGTGACCGTTGAAGAAAATCAAATCTTCATCGGCATCGTGGTCGAAATCATAAAAGCCGGTCGCCCAGCTCAAGAATGGACGGCTGTCTGAGTGCAAGCCGTAAAGCATCGTGCGATCTTCAAAGAACGAATCTCCTTGGTTGAGGTGCAAGGTATTGGTGTCGTACATGAAGTTAGTGGTGAATAAATCCGGCAGTTGGTTGCCGTCAACGTCTGCGATAGCGATTCCCATCGTCGCTTGCCCCGCACCTTCATCGTTGAACGCCACCCCGCACGGGATTCCGATCTCCTCAAATTTGCCATCTCCGTTTCCGCGATAGAGGAAGCTTGCCATGGAGTCATTGCCAACGTAGATGTCTTGATGACCATCTTCGTCAAAGTCCAAGATGACCGCGCCCAATCCCCACGCCGCTTTGCGCTTGCGAATTCCGCTCCATTCGCTGATATCCCGAAAGTGGCCGTTACCGTCATTTTGATAAAGCACGTCGGCAACCTTGGGCAATCCCATAGGTCCGGCGAATACCTTAGCGCCCAAAAACTCCCGCATGGGCGACGGCTCATCCGCATCCAAGTAACAATAGTTCACCACGTATAGATCCAAATCTCCATCGGCGTCAATGTCACCGCAAGCAACGCCGGTGCTCCAAGCCTCACCATCAATGCCGGCTTCTTGGGTTACATCCACGAAGCTGCCGTCGCCGGAGTTTTGCAGCAAAGCGTTCTTGCCGTAGCAACTAATAAACAGATCTGGCCAGCCATCGCCATTCAAGTCCCCTTGAGCCACCCCGTATCCCCAGCCCTTGAAGTCCAAGCCCGCCGCGCTGGTGACGTCTTGGAACTTAAGGTCGCCCAAGTTTTCATAGAGTCGACACCCAGGGCCTTGGTTCGGGCTGGAAATGGTCGCCCCATTGGGCACAAAGACATCGGCATCACCGTCTTGATCGAAATCAATGAGGGCAATTCCAGTCCCTTTGACTTCGAGTAAATAGGTGGCTGGATCTTCACCGTTGGTCACCGTCATTTGTAGCCCACTGCCTGCGGTTACATCGGTGAAGTGAATGGCGGCATCGGCAGTGAACTTCTCGTCCGCGCCACAACTTGCAAGGAGAATGGTTAAAAGGGTGGTGGCGAAAGTCTTCATCACTTCAATGGGGCTGGCTTAATCGCCTAAATTGGTCGAAGGCTTGTTTGGCTTGGGCATGATCCCCTTTTTGGATGAGCGCGCGAGAGAGCGAATAGTACGGTTGGGCCTGATTTGGGTCAGCCTCGATGCTGCTTTCCAGTGCCGCAAGTGCTTCATCAACTCGGCCCAATTGGAGCAAGGCACTTCCCATGCCAGCTTGAGCCTTTGCGCTTGCAGCTTTGAACGCTCGCCCTGCATCTTCTGCTTCATTCAAGCTCCGGAGCGTTTTTCCAAACATCGCCAAAGCAGACTCAGGGCCGCCCTGATGAAGGGTCAACTCAGCCATACCGATTTGGGCGTCCACGTCAGCCGGATCGAGCAGCAGAAGTGCCTGCAAAGACTCCCGTGCGAGGTCGGGCTCGCCAAGTCTCATCACGCACATCCCATAGAAGTAAAAGACGCGTTCGCTGCCGACGAACTTTGGACCATTGCGCATGACCTGCTCGAACAACCCCCGAGCGGTTCCAAATCTGGCAGATAAAAAGAGGGCAACCCCCCGAGCAAACAAGATTGAATTGTCGTTGGGGTTGTCCGCGACCAAAGTGGCCGACATTTCAACCGCCCTGGAAAGGTCCCCTACGCCTAGGGTTTGAAGGATCTCGAGGGCCTGAGGGGATGGAGGCGGCGGCCCGTCGGCCAGCTCACTCTGGAATTCTGTCAGGGCTTTTTGAACAAGATTTTGCTCTATTTGATGG
>CAZMDZ010000153.1:3437-8839 GCA_964565175.1 uncultured Planctomycetales bacterium | reverse complement strand
ATTCAGCTGGAACTCGTCGGCGGCTCCGGAGGGTGAGGAGGAGGTTGGTTGCGGCTTTGGACCCTTGAGCAAGATTCTAGAATTTCGGGCCCACATCGGGAACCTGTTAATTGCCGCGTACCGTCTTGCTGTTATCATATCTTCCCCAGAATCGTCACCTGACGTTTCGAATGGTGGATCACTCGATCCCCGCCAGGGTTCCGGTTTTTCGCGGTAGGCCGCGATCATCGGGTGTGCAGCCAGCTGCGCACCCGTTTTTGTTGGCCTAACTTAGCGCCGCCAGACCTTACTCGAATCGCCTAAGACTTTCTGGGACAACCACTTAAAGCACTACCATGCGTAAAGAAGAAGTCCTCAGAATGATCGACGCGATCCACCGTGATCGCGGAGTGGATCGTGAGATCCTGTTCACTGCACTCGAGGAAGCTCTGACCATGGCAACGCGCAAGCGCATGGGTGTGGAAGCTGGTTTCGATGTGCGAATTGATCGTCGTAACGGCCAAATCTCTCTTGAGATGCCAAACGGCGAAGTCGCATTCCCCTCGGCGGAGGAATTAGGTCGAATTGCCGCACAAACTACCAAGCAGGTTTTCATGCAGAAAATCCGCGAGGCAGAGCGCGACAAGGTCTACGGTCAGTTCGAAACTCAGGTCGGGACCGTTGTTGCCGCAATCGTCCACAAGATCGAGGGCCCCAACATCATTTTGATGTTGAACGGCAAGAACGAAGCCTTGCTGCCGCGTTCGGAGCGCATCTTGAGTGAGCGCCTGCACGTCGGCGATCGGCTGCGCATCCTGGTGAAGGAGGTTCGCAAAGAAGGCTCGCGCGTGGTGATCATTGCCTCGCGTCGAGACGAGCGTTTTGTCCAGAAGCTCTTCGAAGTCGAGATCCCGGAGATCCAAGAAGGATTGGTTCGTGTCATGCGCGTTGCGCGCGACCCTGGCTATCGTTCCAAGGTCGCCGTTTACTCGATGGACCCACGAGTGGATGCCATCGGCAGCTGCTTGGGTGTGCGCGGCACCCGCATTCGCAACATCAACGATGAACTCGGTCAGGAAAAGATCGACATCATTGGTTGGAGCGACTCGCTGGAAGAGTTGGTGCAAAACTCGCTGAAGCCGGCCAAGGACATTGCCCTCGAGCACATCTTCCCAGATGAAGACTCGATGTCGGTGTTCGTGTTGGTCAGTGATGAGCAAAAGCCTCTGGCTATCGGCGTAGGCGGCCGCAACGTACGCCTGGCGTCGAAGATTGTCGGTTGGGAGATTGAGATCAAGACCCCTGCCGAGTACGAAGCAGAATTGCTGGCCGAAGGTCAGTACATCGAAGAAGAAGGTCAACCCCAAGAAATGCCACCAGCTTCCGACGAGGCTACTGGCGATGCCCCATCGGTTGAGTCTGAAACGACTCCCGAGGGCGACCCAGAGTCTGAGTCCAAGGTCGGAAGCCCGGAGGAGAACTAAGCTTTGAGCAAAGTAAAAGTTTTTACGCTAGCAAAGCAATTCGGCTACAAGTCGGCGGAGTTCGTCGACATTTTGCACAACATTGGCTTCCCGGTCAGTTCTTACCAAGCTTCGGTTGAAGAGTGGGACGTTCCGGTCATTGAGGAACGGCTGCGTAAGGGCGGCCTGTTGAAGTCTGAAGGCGACGGCGAAAATGCTGGCGCGGACTCGGCCAAGAAAAAGGACGGCAATGGCGGTCCCTTGTCTTTCGCAGACATCGCTGCCCAGATGGAAGCCTCCACGGATGAGCCGGAAGAGGCTCCTGCGGAACCGGTGGTCGAACCGGAGCCCGTCGTCGAAGCATCGGAGCCAGAGCCAGAGGTGGTGGAAGCCGTCAGCGAAGAAGTCGTTGAACCGGCTGAAGAAGTCGCTGAGCCGGTTGAAGAGGTGGTCGAGCCTGTCGCTGAGGTCGTTGAAGAAACGCCGCCAGCAGAGGCCGTCGCCCCTGAGCCTGAGCCCGCACCCGAGCCTACGCCTGAGCCTGAGCCTGAACAGGTGGTTGAGGAAGAACCCAAGGCGGTTGAGCCTCCCCCCCAAGCTCCGGCACCGACGCCAACTCCAACCCCTCGCAGCGCCAAGATCATTGCGCCTCCGCGTGGTGCCAAGAAAGCCGCGAAGGGCAAGCCCACAGAACCTACGCCTGCTCCTCAAGCCGCAGCATCTGCTCCGGCCAAAGAGGCTGCCCCCAAGCCGACCCCGGCGGCAAAGTCCAGCCCTCAACCGCCTACGCCGAAACCGGCGGCGGCCAAGGGCAAAGATGGTGGCAAAGGTCCGGCCAAAACTGGTGGCAAAGGCAAGCCTGGCGACGGTAGGAAGTCGGCCAAAGCTCCAGCCGGTGCCAATGCTCCAACGCCCAAGCCAAAGCGCGCCGCTCGCAAGGTCGGCAAAATTGACTTGGCGGCGCTCGGCTTAATTAAGTCGCAGCACGAAGAAAAGAAGCGCTCCACTACCTTCTCGGACATTCGTGACCGGGTGGCGTCGACGCGGCGTGAGCAACGCACGCGTCAACGGGAAGCGATGCGCGCACGTCGTCAAGGCAAGGTCGGGCCGAAGAAGGTTTCGACTGTTGCACGTAAGAAAGACGTAGTCCTGCAATCGCCGGTAACGGTGAAAGGCTTCTCGACGGCCACTGGTATCAGCGCCAACGACATCGTTCGCAAGCTGATGCAGATGGGCATCATGGCCAGCTTCAATGCACCTCTAGAGGCCGATGCGGTTGAACTGCTGGCTGAAGAGATGGACATCAACATCCAATACCGCGAAGAAGCGGATATTGAGAAGGAGTTGATGGAAGAGGTGATGGCCCACCGCAAGGCCGTTGATGACTCGACCTTGGCACCGCGCCAGCCGGTCATTGCTTTCCTTGGTCACGTTGACCACGGTAAGACTTCGTTGATTGACGTCATTCGCGAGAGCCGGGTTGCTGGCAAGGAAGCGGGCGGCATTACTCAGCACGTCGGCGCCTACATGGTTCAATTGCCCTCTGGGCAAGGCATGACCATTCTGGATACTCCGGGTCACAAAGCGTTTACTGAAATGCGTGCCCGTGGCGCCCAGACCACTGACATTGTGGTGCTGGTCGTGGCCGCCGATGACGGCGTCATGCCGCAAACCGAAGAGGCGATCTCGCACGCCAAAGCTGCCGGCACTCCGATGGTGGTTGCCATCAACAAGATTGATGCAACTGGCGCCAACCCGGAGCACGTCAAGTCGCAGCTGGCCAACTTGGGCCTGCAGCCTGAAGACTGGGGCGGCGAAACGGGCATGATCGAGGTTTCGGCGCTGCGCAAGCAGAACATTGATGGGCTACTCGAACGCGTGCTGCTGGAAGCCGAGGTGTTGGACCTGAAAGCCCACGCGCGCGGCGATGCACTGGGGACCATCTTGGAAGCCAAGTTGGAAACCGGTCGCGGCAAGATGATCACCGTATTGGTTCAAGATGGCACTTTGCGCGTCAAAGACGTGATGCTGGCTGGACCGACATACGGCAAGATTCGCTTGATGTTCGACCACAACGGCAAGCCGGTGAAAACCGCTGGGCCGGCGACTCCGGTTGAAATCTCTGGTTTGGATGAACTGCCAGAAGTCGGCGACATGTTCTACGTCGTCAAAGATGCCAAAGCTGCCAAGCAGGTGGCTGAGAAGCGTCTGCTGCACAAGACCGAGTTGGTTCGCGCCAGCCAGTCCAAGATTTCCCTGTCGAACATCTTCGCCAAGATCGACGAAAGCCGGGCCAAGCACCTGCGCTTCGTCATCAAGGCCGACGTTCAAGGTTCGGCGGAAGTGCTGAAGAACACGCTGAAGGAAATGAGCACCGACGAGGTGATCATCGACATCGTGCACGCTGCCGTCGGTGGAGTTTCCGAGACCGACGTTACTTTGGCGCAAACCGCCGAAGGCATCGTCATAGCTTTCGGTGTCAACCCGGATGGCAAAGCAAAACGTGCTGCCGAGCGGGAGGGCGTCGAGATTCGTCGCTACGACGTGATTTACGATTTGGTCGACGACATCGAGAAGTCGATCGAAGGCTTGCTCGCCCCGGACACCTTCGAAGAAGAGTGTGGCCATGGCGAGGTACTGGAAGTGTTCCGCAGTTCACGCTGGGGTTCGATTGCCGGTGTGCAAATCACTTCGGGTGTGGTTCGCCGCAGCAACAAGGTGCGCGTGATCCGCGGCGGTCGCACGGTTTACGAATCGACGCTGGAATCACTGCGTCGCTTCAAGGACGACGTACGCGAAGTGCAAGAAGGCAACGAGTGCGGTCTGAAAATTGTCAACTTCGACGACATCAAAAATGGCGATGAACTGGAGTTCATCGAAGTCGTCGAGAAGGCTCGTTCGCTGGAAGAGGTTCAGGCTGGGGCATCGGAAGAGGCCGAAGCCTGATCCCCTACCGGGCACCGTAGAAGTTCATGGCAAACGAACGGCGAAGAAAACAGATCTCGCGACGCATTCAGGCTACTTTGGCCAATTTGCTGATCTACCAGATGAAGGACCCTCGTGCGTCCTTCGTCACCGTTACGGAGGTGGACATCAACCGCGACTTAAGCGTTGCCAAGGTGTACTGGTCAGTGTTAGATGCTAAGGATCGCACCAAGATTCAGCACATGCTGGATCATGCTCACGGATTCCTGCGCACAGAGGTCGCTCAAGCGTTGCAATTGCGCACCGCACCTGAGTTGGCTTTTCATTACGACGAAAGGCTGGACTACGGCGCCCGGATCGACGAAATCCTCAGTGAAGTTTTGCCGCCGGAAGAGCGCCAACCCGGGCCGCCTCCTGGCTTGGATCAATTGGATGACTGAGGCGCCGCGTCGTTTGCGCAGGGCTGAAGCGGTCCTGCTGCAAAGAACCAACCGACTCTTGTTGGTTCTCGAACGGCCAGCCGACAACTTCAACGTGCAGGCGATCCTGCGCACCGCGGAAGCATTTGGAATCCAAAACGTTTGGATCGTCGATCACCAACGCACGCCGGTTAAGTTGTCTAAATCGGTGACCAAGGGCAGCTATTTGTGGCTGAGCTTGCGCCACTTTGATTCGCCAGAGGATTGCTTGGCAGAGTTGCAAAAGCAGCAATGGGAAATTTGGAGCACCGACCTCCATTCCACCGCCCAGGAGCTGACTGCGAACTCCAACCTCAATCCATTCCCGGACAAGGTTGCACTGGTGGTCGGCCGAGAATCGGATGGCGTCAGCCAAACCATGCTGAAAGCGTCGGCGCGACGGTTGTTCTTGCCGATGTACGGCTTCACCGAGAGCTTCAATTTGACGGTGGCTACAGCTCTGGTCCTGCAAAGGTGCTTGGACGCCTGCCCAGAGCTTCGCGGCGCCATGACCGACGAGGAGCGCGCTGAAGTGCGCCAGGATTGGTACCGACGGCTGGCTGGCTCGGATCAGCTG
>CAZMDZ010000153.1:0-3427 GCA_964565175.1 uncultured Planctomycetales bacterium | reverse complement strand
CCTCTACGACGTGTGGATCGAAAACCCACCGCCGCCGCTGGACACGGTTCGCCCATCGGATGAATTCCGTCGGCCGAGAGTGCCGAAGAAGCTGAAAAGGAAGATGGCATCGAGGGATTTACCCGACCGCGAATAGGGCTGGATTGGGAAATTGCTGAGGGTAGAAGCTGGCTCTGGAGATTCCATTGCCTGTTAGGATGGCTGGGCCAATTTGGTTCTAAATTGCACCCTCAATTGCACCCTCATGCTTTTCTCAGCAGCACTTCTCCTTGCTCAATCTCCCGCCACCCTCGATCAACGAGAGTGGACCTTCTCGAATCTCGACGTCCAAGTCGTTGAGCAACGTTGGCTGGATGCCGACGCAGGCACCATTCGCCGTCAGGCCTGGAAAGTCCAGAGCGGTCACCGCAGCTTGATTAGCGGCGCAGAACTGGATCAACTTCGCCGCCAAGACCATTTATTGGGTCATCAAAGTCGCGGCAAGATCTCTCCTGATCTGCTCCAAGTTTTGGCGGACAGCGATCCCAGCGACGTCGTCGAAGTTGTGCTCTGGTTGAAAAGCGAAGATTCTCCAGACTGGCGTTTGCACTTGCAAGCGGATCATCATGCTGGCGTTGAACTCGAACAGGCACGTCGCAATGCGCGCGATGCAGCAGCAGATTTTTTCGCCCCGCGCATTCAACATTTGTCCGAGTGGTGTGCCGCCAACAACATTGAAGTTTGGCAAACGGTTCCAGGTTGGCCAGTGGTTTACACCCGCATGACTGCCGAACAGGTCAAAACGGCGGCCGGTCAGGAGATCGTCGACGAGGCTTATTATTGCTTCCCGGATACTCACTTAGAGCTTGATCACGCCCAGGGCACACTGCGCACCACCATGGTTTGGGAGAGTGGCTTCACCGCCGCTGGCAGCGCGGTAAAAACTATGGTCAATGACCCTGATCAAGTCACCAGCAACAATCCATGGTTGCCACCGATTGTCAAAATCTACGGTGGCTCGGGGGTAGGCTCCCACGCCAGCGGTGTGGCCGGCAACATTGCCATGAATCACACCACCCATAAAGGTGCGGCTTATGGAATTCCTCAGCTTTACACCGCCGACGGCGCCGGTGACTCGGGTGCCCCGCTCAGCTGGAACGCGGCGATCAATGCCGGCGTCAGCTATGGCAACTGTTCGTGGTGGAATGGCAGCAAAGGATCGATTGTTTACCTCGATCGGTTCTTCGACTACACGCTGCGCAATTACTCGATGATGATGTTCAAGTCGACTGGCAACCAAGGGGGCACGTCGACACCGTACACCACCTCGCCGGGAAACGGTTACAACTCGACCAACTCCGGCTCGTACAACGACGGCAACAATACCAACTGGTCCGACGATGCCATGGCTTCTTATTCGTCGTACTGGGATCCAGCCGAAGGTCATGAAAAGCCTGAGGTTGCCAGCCCTGGCGACGACGTCGACACCACCGGAAGCAGTTCTTGGTACTACGGCTTTGGCGGCACCTCTTCCGCTAGCCCACTGACTTGCGGCGTCGCCACGTTGTTGGCTTCCCGCGACAACTCGCTGATGGCTTCACCGGAAACGCTGAAGGCAATTTTGATGGCGTCGGCATGGCACAACGTTGAGGGCAATGACGTGCTGTCTGAAAAAGATGGAGCTGGCGGCATTCATGCGCTGGCCGCCGACACTTTGGTCAACAACGGGAACTTCCATTCCACAACCCTTACTGCGGCTGACTTCGCCAACGCCAACAACGCTTACGACGTCACCTTCCCGGCTGCAGCTGGCAACGATGTGCGCGTTTGCGGTTTGTGGTTCTCGAAAGCAAACTCGTCTTACTCCACCGACGTTTTGGAAATGGATTTGGACTTGGTGATTTTGGATCCGTCTGGAGCAACCGTGGCCAGTTCAGCCAACGCTTTGAACGCATTTGAAATTCTGAAGTTCACGCCATCGGCAACCGGCTATTACACCGCTAGATTCGTCAATCAGCGTTTTGATGGTGCCAGTGAAAACATTGGCATTGCTTGGTCCAGTCGCATGGACACAGCGGAAAGTGTGATTTCTGTTGCTGGTCCGGCGCACGTCGGCACTTCAGTCACGGTGGAGTTCAAAGCTCCTTACCAACCGAATAAGTGGTATCAGGCGCACATTTCTGGTGCATCGCTGCCAAGCACGACGGCCTTGGGCAATGGCTACATTTTGACCGTGGCCAATGATTCGACCTTTGCTTGGTCAGCTGGGTTGCCTGGATTTAATGGCACCTTGAATGCGTCGGGGAATGCGTCGACCAACATGTCGATTCCAAATAATCCGGCGTTGGTGAATCAAACCTTCTACTTGGCGATGTACACCAAAGATTCGGCCGGTAGCGGAACGATCAATACGGTTTCCTGGGATCACCCGGTGACGGTTTTGCCTTAGTGGTTTTCGTGCGTGGTTGGAGAGTATGGAGAGTCGATTGAAATACTCCCACCCGTCGTCCTTTTTCATTTCGCGAGATCGGAATCAAGAAGGATTAGCTCAACGCCCGCGATCCGTTCCCCTCTCAGGTGCGATGGGAATTGGAAAGAAAGATGCTCTTGCCAAAGAGTGGAGATCAATTTGAATCAACGGGTTGAGCTGGTTCCTTCAACGTGGCGCGGAGCAGGATCATGCCGAGGATGCCGGAGAGCAGGGAGCCGATGACGATGCCTAGGCGCTCGAGGCCGAGGTATTCGGTGGTCCCTTGCTCGAAGGCCAAAGAGGCAATGAACAAGGACATGGTGAAGCCAATGCCGCAGAGCAACGAAGCGCCGTAGAGGTGGCTCCAGCGCAGTTCGGCGGGACGTTTGGCAATGCCTAGTTTTACCGCTAGAGCGCAGGCACCCATGACGCCGACTTGTTTACCGACAAAGAGGCCGAGCACGATGCCGAGTGGAACCGGGTGGGTGACGTCGGCTAGAGAGAGGCCGAATAGCGGGATGCCAGCGTTGGCGAAAGCGAAGATGGGCAGAACGCCGAAGGCTACCCAAGGGTGCAGAGTGTGCTCCATATGGTGGAGCATGGAGCGCAAGTCGCCGGTTCGCGGGTCGCGTTTTTCTTCCAGCGGAATGAAAAGGGCCATGACTACGCCAGCGAGGGTGGCGTGCACGCCGGACTTGAGCACCGCGATCCACAAAATGACGCCAACAACGGTGTAGGCAGCGGGGCGACGGACGTCGAGGCGATTGAGGATGGCCAGGGCGGCGATGCAGATGGCCGCCAAAACCAACGAGGTGACCGATAAGTTCGAGGTATAGAAAATGGCGATGACGATGATCGCGCCGAGGTCGTCGAAAATGGCGACGCCGAGCAGTAATGCTTTTAAGACCGCTGGCACTCGGTTGCCGAGTAAAGAAAGCACCCCGAGGGCAAAAGCGATATCGGTTGCCGTCGGAATGG
>CAZMDZ010000152.1:0-8843 GCA_964565175.1 uncultured Planctomycetales bacterium | reverse complement strand
AGACATCTCCCGCCTGGAGGGTTTGGTCGCCAACGTATTAGCGGTCGGCCGCCTCGAAGCCGAGCCATTCCGCGCCCACACCCAGTTCGTGGATATGCAGCCGGCCATTCAGGGCGTGCTGGACCACTACTTTTTGTCGCACCCGACCAAATCGGAGCGGATTGAGGTCGACCTTGCCTCCGACTTGCTCGCCGAAGCCGACGCCTCGACCTTTGAACCGGTGGTGCGCAATCTGCTCGAAAACGCGCTGAAGTACGGCGAAGGCAAACCGGTGTCGCTGCGCCTGGATCAAGATTCTGGTTACGTGCGGCTGACCGTGCGAGATTCCGGCCGCGGCCTGCGCCCGGAGGAACTCCCCCACTTGTTCAATCGATTCTGGCGCGCCGGCGACGAACGGGTGCGCACCGCCCCGGGAACTGGGCTGGGCCTCTACTTAACTCGTGAACTACTCAAAGCTCAAGGCGCGTCCATCACCGCTCATAGCGACGGCCCCGGCAAGGGCGCGTCGTTCCGCGTTTTGTGGCCAATGGCGTCGGGATGATTTGCATATGATTGCCACCCTCGCGTCGAGTTAAAATAAAACCATGTCCGGCCAACGCATCCTGGTGGTGGAAGACGAACCACGCATTGCCAATTTGGTGTGCGACAACCTTGAAGACGAAGGTTATCGCGTGGCGTTGGCGACCGACGGTTCGGCGGCGCTGCGAGCGGCGCGCCAAGGCGGCAATGATTTGATCCTGTTGGATGTGATGCTGCCCGAGTTGGATGGATTTGAAGTTTGCCGACGGCTGCGGTCGGAGGGTGTCAATACGCCGATCTTGTTTGTGACGGCGCGGGACCTGCCGCCGGATCGCGTCGAAGGTTTGATGGCTGGGGGCGATGATTATTTAATCAAGCCGTTTCATTTGGATGAGCTGTTAGCGCGTGTGCATGCGCTGCTGCGGCGGTCGGGTTGGAGTGAGCCTCAGAGCGTGACGAGGGTGGAGATTGGAGATTGCTGGATCGACTTCGATCGCGCCGAATCGAAGAATATTGACGGTTCGGTATCGGCGCTCAATGCCAAAGAACTAGGCATTCTTAAGTTGCTGGTCGAGGCTCACGGCGGCGTGGTCAAACGCATCGACATCATCGCTGAGGTGTGGGGAGATGAAGCTGATCCAACTCCACGCACCGTCGATAACTTTGTGGTTCGCTTGCGCAAGAAGTTCGAACCCGACGTCGCCAATCCGAGTTATTTGTTAACGGCGCGTGGAATTGGTTATCGCTTGCGCTTGGACTGAGCCGGCAAATTTAGGTTATAACGAGTGTGGCGACGTTCACCCGTTCGGATCAGCGCGCCCATTTCAACCAATCCCCTTAAGTCGCGTGTTACCGTTGCCGTTTTTGCCCGCGTGATGCGGATGTAATTGGACGCACTTAAACCGCCACGAAAACCATTTGGTCCAGCGGCAAACATGCGCAAAATCGCTTTGCGCTGACGGTCATTCCACTGGCCTTCAAAGCGCTCAAGGAAGCGAGTTTTTTCAATTACGAATCCAACCAAAGAATGGGTGTTTTGCTGGGCTTCTAAAACCCGCTGCCCAAACCACTCCAGCCAGTCGTCGATTTCCAACTGACGATTGGATGCCTCGAGCAAATGGTAGTACTCCTTCTGCTTGGCTTGAATTGCCGTCGAAATCCCGATGACACAATTTCGCCCCAATCCCTCCATCAGGATTTTTTCGCACATGGCTCGACCGATGCGTCCGTTGCCGTCTTCAAATGGATGAATGCACTCGAAGTACAAGTGCGCAACCCCAGCCCGCGTCACTGGTGAAAGTTTGCGATCTCCATTCGCGCTTGTTGACTGGCACCACGCCAAAAACTGTTTCATCTCCTCCGCCACTTGGTGGGAAGGCGGAGCTTCAAAATGAACCGTTGGCCGATCCATGCGACCGGACACGATCTGCATTGGGTCGACGTGTTCTCGATAACCACCCACCCTCGTCAGGTCGCGACGCCCCCGGCAAATCATTTCATGCCACCGCAGGAGGGTGCTCTCGTCCAACGCCTCGCAGCCCCTGGAAAATAAATCGATCATCACTTCGGCAATCCCCTGCTCGGCCGGCGGCACTCGAGAGTTGCCTGCTTGCAACCCGAGCTGGCGTTTGAGTGACGATTGCACGCTGGCGCGGTCGAGCAGCTCGCCTTCGATTTCGGAGGTCGTTAAAGCCTCCGACGAAAGGACCTCCAGGTTTACAAGATCAACGTCTTCGTCAGTCAGCCCATCCAGGCGCCCCAAAACGACGCCGCCACCAAGCAAAAACTGCTCTTCAACCTCGTTTAAGAGGCTTTTGGACCACTGAAAATCGGGCCATTTGTCAAGTTGCCAGTTCCACTTCATGATCAATAGGATTCACCCCTATCGATCATTTTGCCATATTCAATGATCGATAGAGAGGAAATCTATCGATCATTCCACTTCCACTGCGAAGAATGAGAGGTGCCTAGGAGATTCGTTGAATCTCGAATTCATCCACGGGCGGCTTCCGCAGCAACGCATTCGCACGATCCGCGTGCGCGCCAGTGAAGCGCTCGGTCTTGTTATCGAAGTGCAGCAACGGACCTGCCATACCAACTTCGGTCGCGATGTTGACGCCATTGTCACGCAAGTGCTTGAAGTAGCGATTCATGGACTCAGCTCCAATCTCTACTCCTGCGCCGTTCGGGAACTTGGCAAAGGCGTCGTCCATCTTGTTCAGCGGCATGGATTCGCCGGTGAGGTAAGAAACATTGCCGATGTGGCACAGTGCGCTCGAAAGGTGACCTTCCAGCGCCGACGCGTTGACCATGGTCGGATCTCCGGCGCGCACCGCGGTCATGAATTGAGCAAAGTGGTTCTCCATGCCCTTGAAAACCTTGACCACATTGCCGTCGTGATCGAAAGCCTTCAACTGACCGTATGCAGCGCTGACCAAGTAGCCCTTTTCACATTCAAACACCACCCCGATCGACGCATCGCGATAGCTCGGCGTTTTCAATCCGCGCACCTCGAACATCAACTGCTTGTCGCCGAAATCAAACAACGACAGCAATGTGTTTGGCGTATCGCCGTCGTCGTCATAACCGACGCGGCCACCGAGACTCATCACGGCACTAGGTAAGCGATCCACGCCCAGCCCCCAGCGCGCGATATCCATCTGGTGCACGCCTTGGTTGCCCATGTCACCGTTGCCGGTGCGGAAGTCCCAGTGCCAATCGTAGTGCAAGTTCTTGCGGCGAAGTTCATGTACGCCGGCCGGACCGCACCACAATTTGTAATCGCAACCTGGCGGCGGCTTCTGCGGTCCGTCGACTTTGCCGATGGACTGGCGGCGCTTGTAGCACAACGCGCGCGCAAACTTAACCTTGCCCAATCCGCCGCCGCGCAGCCATTCCATTGCATCGCGCGTTGCGGTTGCAGTGCGCGATTGAGTTCCGTGCTGCACCACCAAACCCGACGCGTCGGCGGCGTTGACCAATTGACGACCTTCGTAGATGTCGTGGCTCAGCGGCTTCTCAACGTAAACATGCTTGCCGGCTTGCAGCGCCCAAATCGACGCCAGCGAATGCCAGTGGTTCGGCGTGGCGACGGTCACCACATCGACGATGTCGTCCTCAAACATCTGGCGCATGTCCTTGTAGAACTTGGCGTCGGGCACCGAGCGCAGCGCCAACTTCGACATTTCTTCGTCGGCGTCACAAACGGCGGTGACCTTGACGTTTTTCATGCCCTTAAATTCGGCAATGTGTGCCCGGCCGCGACCGCGCAACCCCACCACGCCGACGCGCACCGTTTCGTTGGCCGACCACGGTCCCGGCTGGGGTGCGGCGAGTAACTGACGGCCGTTAAAGGTGGTCGCACCAACTGCCGCAGCAGCCAGCATTCGGTCGAAGAAATCGCGTCCTTTGTCGGGGCCGTTCCGCACGATGCGGAACCCAAGGTGGTCGCCATCGGGAATCCACCATACACCCGGTGGGTAGTTCGGGTCGCGCAAAGTCCAATCGAAATCGAAGGGCAGACGCGCCGGCGGGCTGAGTTCGATCGCTTTGTTACGCCACGAACCGCCGCGCAATACCGCCTGCTCGGGGTCGGCGCTCGAGAATGGATTCGAGCAATACTCCCAAAGGTTGCCGTAGACGTCGTGCAAGCCAAACTCGTTGGCGGGCTTGGAGCCGGCTTCCTGGGTTTTGAAGTCGGAGTTCTCGTTGCACCAGGCGGCGGCGAGCGCCTCGTCGGCGTCGTACGGAGGCTCGCCGGCAAACTTCTCCCACTCTTTTTCGGAAGGGAGTCGGTACTGGATCATCGTGTTCCAACTCAGCCATTCGCAATATTTCTTCGCCGAGTTCCAGCTCATGCCGACGGCAGGTCGTTTGCCGGCGCCCCAGTGACGGTCGTATGGGGTCCAGTCGAGCGGCTTCGACGGCTTGCTGACGGCGTCGGCGGCGGGGTCGATGCCGTTGTTTTCCTCGAAGTCGCAGTAGATGAGGAATTCATCCCAGGTGACTTCGGTCTTGCCGACCCATAGGTGAGCCTTCGGCACCCAAATCATTTCAAATTTGATGTCCGTGCCGCGAATGGTTTCGGTGTAGTTCTGCGGCTTTTTGTTCTTTCCCAGGGCCCCACCCGTCCCACCGACGGCTTCTCCTTTGCCGTTGACGGTCACACTGCCACTGACGATGGGGTCGTTGTTGTTGGTGGCTACAGAGCCGGTGCCATGCGAGGCAGGATCATGTGGCGCAGGTTGAATGCAAGAAGCCGCAACCAGCAACGGTGCGCAAAAAATCCAAGGAGCAGGCGTCTTCATGGAGGGAATGCCATCAGCGGCAGATTCAGCATAAACTTCCGCCGGCCGACGGCAACCGTAGGATTGGGATAGAAATTTTCCGATCTGCGGGAACGCGGAGCTCAGCGGTGACATTCGCTTTGCAACATGGCTTCTAATCCTTTTGAACCGACTATGGATGATTTGATTCGCCATTCGGCATGGCTCAAGCGCTTAGCGCACAGCTTGGTCAAAGATCCCCACCTCGCGGACGATCTGGTCCAAGAGACTTGGGTTTCGGCGCTTGAGAACCCGCCACACCACGCCAGCAATCACCGCAGTTGGCTAGGGCGCGTCCTGCGCAACAGGGTGGCGTCTTATTTTAGGTCGAATACACGGCGCACGGCGAGAGAGCAAAGCCGCGCCGCTCAGGAAGAAGCGCATGCGCTCGCCAATTCCCGTTATGCACAGGAAGTTGTTGAGCGGGGCGAAATCAGCCAGTTACTGGCGGAGGCGGTCATGGATTGTTCGGCGCCGTGCTCCACATCCGAGAGGCGACTCGCGGCTGCGACGCGCACCGCACCGTCCTGACTCAGAGTCGCCAGCCGCTGCAACTGATCGGGATCGTCGACGCCGGCCATGGCCGCCGCTTGCCCCCGCGCTGGCTGATCCGGGTCCAGGAAGGGACGCACGTTGGCGCCGTCCTGCTTGGCCAGCGCGGCGATGGCCGTGACCATCAAGTCCTCGTCCTCGCCCTCCAGGAAGGGCTTCAGCAGCAGCGCATGGTCCACATCCAGAGTCGTCGAGGCGGAGATGGCCGCCATCTGGACCGACCACGCGGAGTCCTCCAGCAGGGTCTCCAAGGCGGGGATGAGGGACGCGTCCGCGTTGACGCCGATGGCCCGGGCGCCGGCGGCAAGGCGATGAACTTCGGCAAGTCCAAGGCGCGGCTGCTGTCGGACTCCGGCCGCCGGGTCACCTTCGACGACGTCTCCGGCGTCGACGAGGCCAAGGAGGAGCTGGAAGAGATCATCCAGTTCCTCAAGGACCCTCGAAAGTTCACCCGGCTGGGCGGTCGCATCCCCAAGGGCGTTTTGCTGATGGGCCCCCCGGGCACCGGCAAGACGCTGCTGGCACGCGCCGGCGTTGGACCAACCACCGTTCAGATCGGCAACTGCGGTTTGTTCGATGCTTCGCTCAGCACCCCCATCACCCAGCTTCCTCGGGCAACGGCCGATGGCAACGGAATCGCCTCGCTCAGCCTAAATGTTCCGCCTGGGTTGTCAGGCATGCCGGTTTGGGTTCAAGCCTTCGACTTTGGCAGTTGTTCCCTATCCAACGGGGCAACCTTGATCATTCAATAAACTAAACCGCAGCCCCTCGCTCCCGGGGAACGGGAGCAAAAGCAAAGTCGCCAATGAGTAAACCCATTGGCGACTTTTTTCCTTAGCGCCGAGCGGAATTCCGCGACGGCGATTATTGAGAACCTAGTAGGTACCGCAGCGAAACCCTGCGGGCCAACTGGAACGTCGGTGCCGATCACTTGGAAAGTCCAACGACCCGACATCGGGGCGTAAAGAATGATCTGTTCCAAAGTGTTCTTCTCGTCGGAGGTTGCCGGGTTGGCGTCAGCTTGACCACCGTTGGTGTTGTCGTGCTGGTTGCCCACGTAGTAAGTGCCGTCCGGAGCGATGGCGACGATGTCCAAGTTGTTGACGACCGGCTGACTTGCACCCGAGGAGCCTGGCTCGTCGGCGAAGGCCAAGGTCAAACGCATTTGGGTGACGCCGTTCGGAATGTTCAGCTTCTTCTGCAAAGTCTGACCGTGCGAGATTCCATTCGCGTGACGCAAGTCCACCATGCGCATACGGCGGTTATCGCCAGTGAAGAACACCGAGTTATCCAACAAGATCCGACCCCAACCTTCGTTGCGGTTCGGGTACTTGGAAACACCAGTCATGTCCTGCCCAGCGTTGGCCAGCATGGCGCGCAGCAACGAGCCGGACGGAACCAGCGCGTGGTTGGCGTTGGCCGAACCGCTCGGGTAGTAGCCATCTTCGAAGTACTGCTTAACCAGCGCCGCGCCACCGGCGACTACTGGCGAAGCCATCGAAGTACCGCACATGGTGGTGGTACCACAGTTGGCAGTGGAAGCAGAACGAGTCGAGCAACCAGGTGCGAACACTTCCGGCTTACGACGACCATCAGACGTCGGACCGCGACCGCCGGAACCAATGTTCTCGGGGTTGGTCTTGCTGGTAGCACCAACAGCAACGCACGACTTGGCGTTTTCCGGGTTCTTCAAGTTCGAGCCGTTGGTAACAGCGAACATGACCACGCCATCTTCGTTGTCGTGCGAGTAAGCATCAATGTCACGACACCAAGCGTTGTAAGCAGTGGTTCCGTCGTTACCCCACGAGTTGGTGTGGATGCGGCCACCGTTGGTGTGGGCACGGTTCAAGTAAGTCAGCATTTGCGACGAACCCGGAAAGTTGCCGTGGTGCACCAGGAATGCATCCGGAGCCATGCCTTTGTAGGTACCATTACCGCCGTTCGGGCGGTCGTCGCCGGCAGCGGAGCCAGCAGTGTGAGTACCGTGCGAATCGGTTCCAGAACCTCCCTGCCAGAACTTAATCTTGCGGTGGTTCGCGCCGACTGGGTCGCCATCCGGATCGTTGAAGTAGCAAGAAGCTTCGTCGATGCGACCATCAATGTGGCCGATGTAAACGTTGGCACCGGTCAAGCCCAGGTCCCACAGCTTGGTGTTGTTGTTCTGGTAGGTCTGAATCACCCACTTGGACTTCTCGTTACGGAAGTTAGCTTCGGCGCCGCGCTCAATCCACTTGACCTCGTGGATGCGGGACAGCGAAGCCAGCAAGCTCGGGTCCGCCATCACGGTGACGCGCTGGTAACGACCAGAGTTCGACATTTCGACCACTTCCACATCCAAAGCCATGATCTGCTCTTCGGCGGACATTGGGTCGGCGTCTGGCCACAGCTCGATCATCAGCTTCAAACGGCCCATCGAATCTGGGCCTGCGATGTTGCCGAGGCTGATTTCCGGATCCAGTTTGAAACCGGGGTGTACCGGCAGGACGTCGGAAATGAAGGGGTAGGCCTCGAGACCGGCGGCGGCACCTTCAGGTAGCTTGACCTCAAAGGTGTTGTGCGGCACGTAATCGAAAACGTTGCCACCCAAAGCACGAACCTGATCCTTCAGCTCTTGCATCCGGTCAGGCATGCCCTGCACGTAGTAGTAGCCGGCTTGAGCGGCTTCGTCGGCACCAAACTTAAAGGCGTCAACGATCTTGGGATCACCATAAGAGGTGTCCCAATCATGAGACTTGAGCAGGATTCGAGTCGGCTCAACTCGGCGCGTGGTCTCGACCGGAGACAGCAACGCCGGCTGGCCTTGTTGGGCAGCTGCGAGGATTAGAGTTGCGAAGGGACTGAGCATGATTCTTACTTTGCCCCAAATTTGTATCCAGAGTGTGACTACCTTGCTGGAAATAATTAGGCTTCGGCGGAAAACCTAGGAACTCAAGTGGTTTTTACACGGTCGCAAGCAGGTAGCACCCTTTTTCTAGGGCGCCACCCCCCCATTCCAGGGGATTCCGGGGTATAAATGCCATAGGCGCATTCCTAACATCCCCCGATTTCCAAGGGATTGGGTGGAGCGATACTGCCCCCACAACTCCCTGGGCCTGTATCGTAAGTGCATCCCCCCCTTGTCCTCCTGACGGGGTCCCCTCATCCCCACCGTCGTCTCGATGAACGGCCAACTGCGCGAGGATCTGGAGATCACAAGGGTTGACGGCGCTTGGAGCTTCCAGTACGAGCGAGATCTGCAGCCGGACCCCTCCGCCTGGCTCGAGCGGGATGCGCCGCAGACAGACATGCGTTGGCGGAACTGGGAGGCCCCGGAACGGAGATGGATGAACGGGCTGCACGGCAGCTATCTGGCTTTCGAGGTCGAGCTCCCGTATTCAATCCGGTCGGTACAGGCCAGCGCCGTAGTGGCCAACCATGCTGACAACGTGACTCGCCAGGCGTTCCTGG
>CAZMDZ010000151.1:0-8901 GCA_964565175.1 uncultured Planctomycetales bacterium | reverse complement strand
GGAGAGAGGGGAGTGCGGCTAAGTGGCGGCCAGAAACAACGATTGGGTATAGCTAGGGCGCTTTATGATAATCCCGATGTTCTTGTGCTAGATGAAGCCACTAGTGCCATGGATACTTTGACAGAAACGTCTGTAATGGAAGCAATCCGTTCCTTGGGAAGTGAAAAGACGATAATCATGATTGCTCATAGGCTATCTACCATAAAAGGCTGTGACGTTATTTATCTATTGGATGAGGGTATGATAGTTGGAGAAGGTAACTTCGAGGTGCTCTCAAGGTCCAATAAAAAATTCCAGAGAATGGTCAATGCATGATCTTATAAGATGAATATTTCCTTTAAAAAATCTATTCCAGGGTTAGAAAGTAGGGCTATTTCTGCAGGTCCAATACATCTATTTCTTGTTATTGCCACAATAGTAATCATTAGCCAGTCCTACAGAATTTTTATGAAATCATCTGATTTTTTGTATTCTCTGCGGGTTTCAGAGGACTATTTATTAATTCTGATGACTTTTTTGCTGGTGGTCATTAAAGGGAGAGTTCAATTACTCAATTTAATACCGTTTGCCTTGCTATTTTCCTATGCTTGCCTAAATTTTATGGGCGACTTCGAATTTGAATTTCTGCGTCGATATGTAATTATTATGTTTTGGTATATTGTGGCTATAAATGCAGTTTCAGGAATAAAGCCGTCCACACTGCTTGCCACCATCTGCACTATTGGCATTTTTTCGGCGATCGCAATGATAGTCGATACAGAAAGAACGTTAATTTCATATCTTTTGGAAGGCAATCGTATTCATGCTGAGGGTGAGGGTATAGATATGAACATCAATAATATTGCCCTAATTTTAGTTTCATTTCTTGCCAGCGCGTTAGTGCTGGAACAAAATATTGGGTACGACCGTTTTGCACGCTCCTTAGTTTATTTGTTATTTTTTAGTGTGGGTACTGTGCTCTTGGTTGCAAGCACTCGTTCCGCTCTCTTGTTTTATTTTTTCCTCATGCTCTATAGATTTTTTAGTCCTTCTTTTAAATCCATCCTAATATTACTCATCTCCACTGTCTTTATAGGTATTATTTTGTCGCCATTTTATGATCAGCTTGTCTTCATAAATAGAACAATGAATCAAGATTTGCTTGGCTCTGAGCGAATATTATCGACTTTTAAGTCATTAGAAGTGTTTTCCTACAATCCATTCATAGGCGTAGGAGAAACCGAGTTGTTGGAAATTCAAATGATGGAAATTGGGAGTACTGACCATAACTTCTATACAAAACTGTTAGGCTCAAATGGAATAATTGGGTTTGTGGCGGTCATGATTTTTTTTTGTGGGCTAATAAAGGGTTATTCCAAAACTATTAATGGTTTGCTGGTCTTACAAATATTGTTTTGTTACTCGTTTGTTTTTTCTCCGGCAGGCCCTGGCTCTATTTTGATTGCAATGACAATCTTCTATCTGAAAGAGTTAGAACTGTCGCATAATTTAAATGAGTCTCGACTCAAGCCTAATTGTTTTTAATTGATATTTCTGTTTGAACTAATTTAGAGATCTCGAATGAATGTGCTAAAACCCAAAATTTTGCTTTACACTGACTGTGATTTTTTTGCTGGCTGTGAAAAACCACTCGAAAATATATGTAGATTCTCTAGTATTTCAGACCAGTACGACATTGTATATGCATACAGAAAAAGTAGACGATACTCAAATGATATAAAAGGCAAGATGCTCCCTGTGAGGTTATGCCCGATATTTTTAATCACACCAAGTTTATTTTTGAGACAAGCAGAGAAACGAGGCAAGGTCATTGAGCTGGCTGCCAAAGTTTTTGTTCGTTTATTAAAGATGTTTCAAATTTTCAATCTATTGTATTTATGTAGGCAGATGTTACTTATAACAAAGGAAAACCCAGATATTGTCCACATTAATAATGGGGGTTATCCCGGTGCTGATAGTTGCAGAATCATGGCTATTACAGCTCACTTTATGGGCGTAAAAAAAATCGTCTTCACGATTAATAATATGGCCGTACCAACAAATAATTTCCTGGAACGATTCTTGGATAGGAGGGTTGATGTCGGCGTTGACTATTTTGTCACTGCTTCAAAAGCCGCATCAAACGAATTAATAAAAGTAAGAAGTATTGGTAGTGGTAAAGTCCAAGCAATTCCTAATGCCGTTTTATTCGATGGATTAGGCTGTAATAAAAGTAATTCCTTTAAAGAAGAATTTCAGATAGCTCAAAACTCACTATTGATAGGTTCCACCGGACTTCTTATTGAGCGTAAAGGATATGATGTTTTAATAGAGGCCGCAAATTTTCTGAACAAAGATAAAGACTGGTATATTTTTATTTTTGGTGAGGGTGATCAAAGAAGCAGGCTTGAGGGCCTAGTAAAGAAGTATGGACTTCAAAAACGGGTATTTTTGCCAGGGTTTAAAAATAATATACTTGACTATGTCCAAGCTTTTGATGTGTTCGTCTTACCAACAACCGGTAGTGAAGATATGCCAAATTGTATAAATGAAGCTATGTTACTGAGAAAGCCAATAATAGGAACAAGAACCTCTGGTATTCCCGAGCAGATTAATGATAACGAGAATGGATACTTGGTGGTTCCCGGAGATGTAGATGATTTGACTTTTAAATTGAATCAAATTGTAGATTTAGATAAAGAACAGCTTGCGGCAATGGGTGAGCGTTCTTATGAAAAATATATGTCTTCTTTTTCATACCGCATAGCAATGGAAAAATATAAGTCCATCTACCGTGCTAATTCTAATTTGTCGGATTTAAAAAATTAAAATTCCCCTTTCCATTTGTAAAACATCATATTATGTCAAACTTTAGCAGGATAATTATATTTACAATAAGTCCTATAAACGAGGACTTCTTAAAGAGATATGGCGTAGATTTTCTTAAAAAAAATGAAGTGGAAGTGGTTTTTCTAAACCTGTGCGCATTTCTCTACGGGCCAGATAAAGCTGAACGCTGCGGGTGGGATAGATTAGGTAACTGCAAAGAAGTGATGGAAGTTGGAATTAGGGACTATAGAAGTCTAGAACAGCAACTTCGGAATCTATTTGAGGGAAGTATCGTTTATTTAAACATCACTGTACCAGCTCGACTGTTATTTCTAATTTGGAAGGTGGGCATTCCATACATTGAAGGGAGTTTGTGGGGAGGTATTCAAGCTCGAGACTGGAGTCCGGATTCAAAAAGTTATTTCGAGAAAATAGGTTCTAAGATACTTAAGCTTTGCCGAGCACCAAGAAGGCTCTTATCGGGAAAGCTTGATAATTTTTTATATAAGTTCGTTAGATTGATGCATCCGCCTTTCCTCTATTTAACGAATAGTTATAAAGAACTAGCAGAAAGCGAGATTGGCAATATTGTATTGAACCATACATTTGACTATGACCGATTTTTAGTTAATCGCGGTATACCTAAGCCTGAATATATTCCAAACGAAAAATATCTCCTTCTCCTTCCCAATCATGCATGGATGGTAGCGGATTATATTATATGTGATGCCCAAGACGATTGTTCGATGACACAAGATCGATATAGGTATTTAATAAACAGGACCCTAAATAAATTAGAATCCTTGACAAGAATGAAGATTCTTGTCGCGGGCTATCCAAATGCAATCCAAGAAGAAGATGTGTACGACGGTCGCAAGTTTCTTTTGGGCATTGATACAGAGCAATTGGTTAAGTATTCATCAGGTGTTATTACCCATTTTTCAGGCGCAATAAACTTTGCAATTCTGCACTCAAAACCAATTTGCTTAATAAATTATAAAGACTTTGATAATGATCCTCGATTTACAAATTCCATCAATGCTTATTCAAGATTTTTAAAAGTTCCCATCAACTACTTTGATAGTATTGATGATTATAGCAATTCTGGATTTGATGAATTATTTTTAATAAATGCTGAAATTTATGATGATTATCGTCATAGATTCATTACTCCTAATGAATTAGATGATAAGAGTGAGGTGTTTTTCTGGGAAAGGGTTTTGAAAAATATCAATGGAGCATAGATGATGATCAATAGTAGTTTGCTCTTTGTCGCGTGTGTCGCAAATTTTATTGTTAGACAATCTGGGAATAGAGTCTTTGGGCGCTAAAAATATCTTCCGTAAAGTCAAGAATGCCCTCAACCGCCACCTTACTGGCTATGTTTCAGGTCATGGTTATATTGATGACGCAAAACTTGCCAACCTTAGGTCCAAGGTAGGGTCTGGTGATTCTTCGTGTACTAAAATCTTTGAATCTAAATTTTCAAAACTAGTTGGTTCTGGCGATTCGGTCGCCTTTGCTTCAGGGCGAATGGGTTTTTATGTTTTGATGGAGGTCCTGGGCATAGGTGCTGGAGATGAGGTTATTTTGTGCGGTTCTACCTGTTCCGTCATGCCTAATGCGGTCTTGAGGATTGGAGCGAAGCCAATTTACTCTGATATTGATTCAACAACTTTCGGCTCCGGTGTGCATGCGATAGAAGAGTGTTTAACATCCAATACTAAGCTTGTAGTTGCTCAACACTCTTTTGGAATTCCGTGTGATATTGATAGGATATTGAGCCTTTGTAAGGCAAAAGGGATTTTTCTTTTGGAGGATTGTGCCCTGGCTTTAGGGTCTCGGTTGAATGATCAAAACGTCGGTACTTTTGGTGATGCCGCTATATTCTCTACTGACCATAGCAAGCCAATTAATACAATTTCTGGAGGCTTAATATACTCTGAAAATTCTAAGATTACCGATAAAATTAGGACTATTCAAAAAAGCTGTGAGCACTTGCCAGTCAATAAGGAGAAGGCATTGTGGCTGCAGTTTCGGGTTGAAAGAGCATTTGCTAAACCCGGCGTTTATGGAGTTCTTTCGCTTTATAACGCAGTACTGGGAATTATCAATAAGAAGTTGGGTGTTCCATCTCCCTTCCTAAATGGAGATACCAGCGATATCATTGAAGATATTAGCTATCCCTATCCTTCAAAGCTTCCAGCGTTTGCAGGTTTGCTGGGTATTTATGAACTGGAACGCTGGAAGCTGGTAGTGCGTCAAAGGAGGGATGCTTTGGATTATTATAATACAGAGCTTCTCAAGAGTTCTCTGGTAAAGTTTGTTCCTAAAATATACTCCGATAGTTCGCGTTATATTATTCCGCTTAGGTTTGTTTTTGTCTATCCCCAAGCAGACAAATTGAGGAGCAAGTTGAAAAAGTTAATAAATGTTGAGGAGACATGGTTTATGAAGCCAATAATAAATTCTAGTGTAACGTTAGATAAATTTTTATATCAATCCGGAACGTGTAAGAGCGCTGAGCTGATTGGCCCAATGATGATTAATCTTCCTCTAGGCCCGCCAAAATCTTCCACTAAAATTGTCCAGCATATTTTAAAGAACATTTGATTTTACTATGAAATATTTAAATAACGCATTTTTTGGAAAAACTATTCTCGTTACTGGACATACCGGTTTCAAAGGAAGTTGGTTAACGACTTGGCTGTCCATGTTGGGAGCAAAAGTGGTAGGTGTATCAGAAAAAATACCTACTATTCCCTCTAATTTTGAGACGTTGTTACCCGATCTTAACATTACTGATTTACGGTTGGATATTACGGATAGAATAGCTATCCGTGATGTAATTATTGCGCACCAACCTGACTTCGTTTTTCATTTAGCTGCACAGGCTTTAGTTAGGCCTTCTTATGAGTCTCCTGTGGAAACTTTCATGACTAATGCTATTGGAACAGCTACAGTGTTAGACGGGCTGAGAAGCCTAAACAAGCCTGTAGTCGCCGTAATGATAACAAGTGATAAGGCCTATGATAATGTTGAATGGGTTTGGGGATATCGGGAAACTGACCGGTTGGGCGGCAAAGATCCATATAGCGCTTCTAAGGGGATGGCTGAACTAGCCATTAGAAGCTATGTTGAGTCTTTTTTTAATTCTCCGAAATCTAACGTAAGGGTTGGAATTACCCGTGCTGGTAATGTAATTGGTGGTGGTGACTGGGCAGTGGATCGTATCGTCCCTGATTGTATGGACGCTTGGTCTAGAGGAGCTTTGGTCGATATTCGGAGTCCAAATTCGACGCGTCCATGGCAGCATGTCCTAGAGCCTTTAAGTGGGTATCTTCAGTTGGCAGCAACCCTTTCTGAGAGCGCTGTTTATCACGGCCAATCATACAATTTCGGTCCTGCAGCCGATCAAAATTATTCGGTTGGTCAATTAATAGATGCTATGGCAGTTCATTGGGAGAATGTGCGATGGAAAGATATTTCAAGTGATGAACAACATCTGCACGAGGCTGGATTGTTAAAGCTCAATTGCGACAAAGCTTTATTCGATTTGGATTGGCAACCGACATTAAACTTTGAGGAGACGGTTAAAATTACAGTCGAATGGTATAAGCATTATTATCAGAACTGTGATGGTTTAGAGGCGCTTTCAATGTATGATGTAGCCAAGTCTCAGATAGAATATTATGGCCAGCAAGCCATAAGGAAAGGTGTTTCGTGGGCACGATGACGGTTCGAGACATTAATATTCATCCTCTTAAAAAAATTGAACTTCCAGGTGGCGGTGTGCTGCGAGGAATCAAAAAGACCGATGAAGATTATGCTGGTTTTGGGGAAGCATATTTTTCTCAAGTTGATTTTGGTGTAATTAAGGCTTGGAAACTTCATACAAAAATGACTATGAATATAGTCGTCCCTGTTGGTGAGGTACACTTTGGCTTCATAGATGATCTTGGGGGAATTCGGCGAGAGACTCTTGGGTTGAATAATTACGCTAGGCTGTGTGTCCCTCCAGGGATATGGTTCGGATTTCAAGGCGTATCAAAAACACTCTCAACACTGCTAAATGTTGCGAATATCGAGCATTCACCAGACGAGGTAAAGCGGAGAGAGTTACATGAATTTAAATATGATTGGGAGATAACTAATTGAAAGTAATGATATTAGCTGGTGGATTCGGAACTCGCTTGTCTGAGTATACTGAGATGCTTCCAAAGCCGATGGTTGCTATCGGTGGCAAACCAATTCTTTGGCACATTATGAACACCTATGCATCCTTTGGGCATAAAGACTTTTACATTGCTCTTGGCTATAAAGCTCAGTTAATAAAGGAATATTTTTTAAATTATCAATCTTTGAATGCTGATTTTACGGTCGATTTAGCTAATGGTAGTGTAGAGACGTTTTCTAGTAGCACCATAGATTGGCGAGTGACTCTTGTAGATACTGGCCTTAATTCTATGACGGGAGGGCGGGTTAAAAGGCTCCAATCATTTATAGGTAATGAAACGGTTATGCTTACCTATGGTGATGGTTTAGCGAATATTGACATAGCTGCACTTTTAAAATTTCACAAGAGTCATGGAAAAATGGTGACGGTTTCGGCTGTTCATCCGAGCGCGCGGTTTGGAGAGTTAGGGTTGGAGGGAGAAAAAGTTATTAGTTTTGAGGAAAAGCCTCAAACAACACAAGGCTGGATCAATGGTGGGTATTTTGTTATCGAGCCTGAGTTCTTCGAGTTTATTGAGGGTGATGACACCATTTTAGAGAGAGCGCCATTGGAAAGAGTTGCAGAAATGGGAGAGCTGATGTCCTATCAACATGATGGTTATTGGCAATGCATGGATACAAAGCGTGACAAGGATCACCTGGAAGAGCTTTGGAAGGGTGGAAGTGCACCATGGCGGACATAAACAACAAAACGGATATAAGGCTTTCTAAATCTTGTCTTAGTGAAGCTGAAAAAAGTGCTGTTATAAGGGTCCTAGACCATGAATTTCTTGGAATGGGGTCTGAGGTTCAAGCTTTTGAATCCGAACTTACAAACTTCTTTGGCAGACCAGCTGTCTGTGTCTCGAATGGAACAGCTGCTCTTCATTTGGCGTTACAAGCGGTTGGTATCACTCGGAGTGACGAAGTTTTAGTTCAATCGCTAACATATGTTGCTAGTTTTCAAGCAATTTCTGCTACAGGCGCTAATCCTGTCTCATGTGACGTTGACCCACTAAGTTTATGCATCGATTTAAAGGATGCGGAGAGGAAATTAACAACAAAGACTAAAGCAGTTATGCCGATCCACTATGGAGGCGGAGTAGGGGCGCTAGATGATGTTTATGCGTTCGCAGAGAAGCATGGGTTGCGGGTGATAGAAGATGCTGCGCACGCTTTTGGTTCTCACTATAAATCTCAAAAAGTTGGTAGTTTTGGTGACATTTCATGCTTCAGCTTTGATGGAATAAAAAATATCACTTCGGGAGAAGGCGGTTGCGTTGTAACTAATGATGAAACAGTGCTAGAGAAAATACGAGACTCAAGATTACTTGGTGTAGAGAGGGATACGGAGAAACGCTATTCTGGTGCTAGGAGTTGGGAATTTGATGTCAATGCTCAGGGTTGGCGTTACCATATGAGTAACCTTATGGCGGCTATAGGCATTGAACAACTCCGCAGGTTCACAGATCTTTCTTGCAAACGACAAAATCTCGCCGAACTTTACAATCAAGGCTTAGCCGAGATTTCTTGGATAAGAACGTTGCCACATGACTATTCGGAAGTGGTGCCACATATCTATCCCGTGATCATAGGGCATGAAATTGATCGGGTTGAGATAATAAATCGATTGATGGATGAAGGTATACAAACTGGAATTCATTATTATCCTAATCATGAACTTTCATTGTATAGAGATTCTGTTGGAGATTTTCCTGTAATAGATGATATTTACCCACGACTCTTGACTCTCCCTCTTCACCCAGATTTAAAGGCTGAGGATATTGACAGAGTTTGTACTTCACTAAAGGGGTGCGTAGATTATTGGCTCGTTCCTGAATTGTGTGGGTAGATCCTGAAATCTGATGCTAACCTTAC
>CAZMDZ010000150.1:0-8903 GCA_964565175.1 uncultured Planctomycetales bacterium | reverse complement strand
TTCGACAAGGTCGATGAAGAGACCGCTTTCAAGCGCGTCACCAGCACCTTCGCCACTTGCAATGAAATCGCCAAGGATCATGGCCTGTACATGACTTGGGAGTTCGAGCCTGGTTTTGCTTTTAACAAGCCGTCGGATCTGATGCGCATTTTGGATGCCGTCGATGACCCGAACTTTGGTGTGCTTTACGACACCAGCCACGGTCACATGGTCGCTGAAGTCGGCGCCCGCCAGCCGGGGAAAAAAGAGACCCTTGCCGGTGGTCAGATTGAATTGATTCAACGGTTAAATGGCCGCATCAATCACATTCACCTGATCGATTCGGACAACAGCTGCCACAAAGACGAAAACGGCGAAGACGAAACATCGATGCACCTACCCTTCGGCGAAGGTTTGGTCGATTTCGACGCCGTCGTGCCGCACCTCGCTGCCGTAGATCCAGGGCACAATTGGTGGACCATCGACCTCTGCTTCTGGCCCGACGCCTGGGACGCCACCGCATCGTGCAAAACCTTCATGGATAAACTCAACGAGCGCTACTTCGCGCCGTCGGCATCATGAGCAAGCCGCTGCGCATTGCCATGTTCGGTTATGGCTTCATGGGCAAGGCCCACAGCAACGCCTACCGAAAGCTGTCTCAGTTTTTTCCAGAGCTGAGTTACAAGCCCGAGCTGAAGGTGCTGTGCGCCCGCAATCGGGAAAAGGCGACTGAGTTCGCCAACAACTGGGGCTACGCCGAGGTTGAGACCGATTGGCGCAAGGTGGTGGAGCGCGACGACATTGATGTCATCGACATCTGCAGTCCGAACCACACCCACCTCGAACTGGCCACCGCTGCTGCCAAGAATGGCAAGTGGGTGCTGTGCGAAAAACCGTTGGCGATGAACGTCGGCGAGGCCGAGCAGATGGTCGCGGCGGTAGAGGATTCCGGCGTTCCCAACATGGTTTGGTTCAATTACCGGCGGGTGCCAGCGATTGCGTTGGCGCGGCAGTTGGTCGAAGAAAAACGCATTGGCAAGCCCTTTCATTACCGCGGCACCTACCTGCAAGATTGGACCATCGCCCAAGATGTCCCGCAAGGCGGTGCGGCCCTTTGGCGGCTCGACGCCAGCGTCGCCGGATCCGGCGTGACTGGGGATTTGCTCGCTCACTCCATCGACACCGCGATGTGGTTGAACGGTCCGATCACCAGCGTGGTCGCCGACACCGAAACTTTCGTCAAGGAGCGCATGCACCAAGAAACCGGCAAAGTGCAGCCGGTGACGATTGACGATGCCTGCATGTTCCTGGCGCGTTTCGCCAACGGTTCGATGGGCACCTTCGAATCGACTCGCTACGCCCGCGGCCGCAAAAACTTCAACACCTTTGAAATGAACGGCGCCGACGGTTCGGTGTTTTTCGATTTAGAGGACCCGCAGTACTTGGATTTCTTCGAGCACACCAAAACCACCGGTGAAAAAGTCGAAGACCACCTGACCGGTTGGCGGCGCATTCACGTCACCAACTTTGAGCATCCGTACATGGATCGCTGGTGGGTGCCGGGCTGCACGGTTGGCTACGAAGACACTTTCATTCACGCATTAGCCGATTTCCTGGCTGGCGTGGAATCTGGAACTCCCGCCCAACCCAACTTCCGCGATGCGCTGCAAACGCAGCGTGTTTGTGATGCGGTACTGGCTTCGGCCAAATCGCGCAGCTGGGTGGAAACCGGAGTGGAAAGTGCGGCACCCGCCGCTGTTCATTAGGACCTCGGCTGTCATCAAAAGCAACGCTGCCACCGCCGTACAATCGCGGAGCAAATGGAATACAGAGAACTCGGTCGCACCGGATCCAAGATTTCGGTTCTTGGATTCGGTGCAGCAACCCTCGGCGATGTTTACGGCACCTGCCCGGCAGACGTCGGCAAGCGCGCGGTGCACTACGCCATTGATTCCGGCATCAACTACTTTGATGTCGCTCCGCTTTATGGATTAACCCTCGCCGAAGAACGCCTCGGCGATGCGTTGAAGGGCAAGCGGGATCAAGTCTTCCTGTCGAGCAAATGCTCGCGCCCGGGCTTCAACGACTTTGATTTTCGCGGTTCGCAAGTGGAAGTTTGTGTCGATCAATCGCTGGCCCGACTGCAAACCGATCACCTTGATTTGCTGATCGTGCACGACGTCGAATTCGGCAGCAAAGCCCAAGTGCTCGAAGAAACCATTCCGGCCGCCCTCGCCCTCCGCGAGCAAGGCAAGGTGCGTTTCGTCGCCATTTCCGGGCTGCCGGTGAAGTACTTGCGCGCTTTGTCCGAAGCCGCCGAGCTCGATGCAGTTCTTTCCTACGCGCACTACACGCTGCTCAACAACCAGCTCGACGAAGTGCTCGCCGAACATTGTCAGTCGCGTGGAATTGGCCTGATCAACGCTTCGCCGTTGGCTTTGGGATTGCTCACCGAAGGCGGGCCGCAGGCGTGGCATAAAGCTCCCGACGAAGTCAAAGCGATCCGCGAGCCGTTAATCGAAGTTTGCCGCAAGCACGGGCTAGACCTCGCCGAGGTCGCGCTGCGCTATTCCCTGGACAATCCAAATGTTGCCTGCACCTTAGTCGGCATGAGCAACGAGGCCGAAGTTGCCGCCAACCTCAAGGTGCTGGAGCAACAGTCCGACGCCACGGTACTCGCTGAAATTGCGGCGACCGTTGCTCCGGTCCACAATCAAATGTGGGTCGAAGGGCTAGCCGAAAACAACGCCTGAATCAGTCTTCCATAAAGTGCTTGGCGGCGGCGACAAAGCGTTCAAAGCGCTTTTCCTCTTTCCAGCCGGAATCGTCGGCGCTTTCAAAACGCGGCACCAAGCGCCGCAGTTCGCCTAAGAACGGATCATTCGGGTCAAAGCCTTCGGTGTCGACGGTTTCCACGTGGCGCAATGCCTCCAAGGCGCGGGCGGGCACTTCGCCAGCTTGCAAGGCATCGACAATGTGATCGGTTCGTGATTCCGGAATGCTGAGGTGCGCATACGGCACTTCGCCGGCGCTGATTGCGTCGACCAGTTGATCGGTGACATCGGGCCAAAAGGCTTGGTCGACCAAACCAAACAGGTGCGCCACATCGGGCACCGGGTAGACGCGGCGGCGCCCCAATTGCTGATTGGTCAAGCGCGCCATCAATCGAGCTTTGGCCAACGAGTTGACGTGCTGCTGCTCGGCGGAAATGAGGGGTTCAATGCCAAACTCCTCGATCTCGGGCACTTGGCGCAGAGCTTGACTAACGGTTTGCACGAAGGAGGGCAGCAACTCGCTTTGAAAATCGGCATCTTGGGATCCGGCTGGCCATTCTTGCGCCACGGTGAAAACCTTGTGCACGTCGTTTTCGACGGCCATCCTTAGGCTTCGAACCAGCGTCTCGAGCGAGGCTTCGGCGACATTGGGGTCGCAAAGATCCACACCTTGAATAATGCCGCGCAGCTGAGTGAATTTCATATCTCGGACGTCTTCGCACAGTTCGCGAAATACGCCGGGCGCGTCGGCCGGAATTCCCACGGTGAAGGCTTTGTAGAGTCCGTTGCGATCGGCAGAGCGCAGCGCACGTGCTTCTTGAAAGTAGCGAAGTTCGCCGTTCAGGCGGGCGGTGGGGTCGAAGCTGGCGCTGACCGCGATGTGACCGAGGGTTGAAGTCATTAGAATCCCATTCTAAGAAAGCTTCGCCCCGAATGGTTCGGCACTTCCCCAAGCCGATAGGCGGCAATCAATTCCATGATCAAGCGCTGGACTCCCATCCTGCTCCTAGCAGCCACACTGACTGCCTGCGGCATGCCCGAAACCGTGGAAGAAGCGGGCACGCCTTTTCCCGAATTCGCGCTGCAGGATCACAGGGGCGCAACCGTCACCAAAGCTGATTTGCTTGGCCGAACCAGTGTGATTTGGTTCTACCCCAAGGCGTCAACCCCTGGATGAACGGCGCAAGGCTGCGGATTCCGTGATGAATTCGCCCGTTATCAAGCCGCCGACGTGCAGGTATTCGGCGTCTCCTTCGATAGTCCTGAAGCCAACGCCAAATTCGCCGCCAAGCGGGAATTCCCTTTCCAGCTGCTGTCGGATAGCGACCGCGCATTGGCAATTGCCCTGGGTTTGGTCGAGGACGCCAGCGCCTGGTTTGCGCCGCGCGTGACCTTCGTTGTTTCCGCCGACGGCATCATCGAGCAGGTCATCGATACCCAAAGCGCTGGCGGCCAGGCTGCTTTGTTGCTGCCCAGCTTGCGTTGAGCTCGGTTGCCAACGGATTGCACATTGCTTGGCACGCCAACCTAAGCCAGCCATATGGCTTACAATCGAGGCGTGATGTGGCATCTCTCCATAGCCCTGCTGGCGGCCGTCGCCCAGAACCCGCGCCAGCCTGAAGTTTTGTCCCCCGGCACCGCCGCTGGGGAGGTGGCGATCTCAACCGCCAATGACGCCAGCGCCGCGCTTTGGCTAGACAGCGCAACCCAGTCCGTGCAAGTGAGTTACGCCGACGGCCGCGGTGTGCAATGGGCTCCTCCGGTCACCATCGACGGCGACCTCAGTGGAGCTGCCAAAGCCGTCACTTCCCGCTGCCTCGCCGCCAGCGCCAGCCACATTCACGCCGTCTGGATGGATGACCGGAACGGAGCTACCGACGCTTATTGGACGACGTCGGCCGATGGGGGGGTGACATGGGGCACGCCGCAGCGCCTGGATGATGGCTACATCCCCGGCATGCAAGCGGTCACTGACCTGCAAGTTGTTGCCGATAACAATTACGTTTACGTCGCTATGCGCGTGCAAGCGCCTGCTGGCACCGAAGACATCATGATGGCTTCGTCGATGGATTATGGAGCCACTTGGAACGCCACCCTTAAAGCCAACGCAATGATGGCGGATTGTGACGGCATGGCGATTTGCTGCGAAGACCTCAACGTTTTTGTCACTTGGGCTGACGACCGCCACACCCCTGGCATGGACGACGTCTTTTTGCGCATGTCCCACGATGGCGGCGCCAATTGGATGATGACGATGATGGATGAGCAAATCGATTCCAGCGGTATCGGCGTCGGCAATGCCGAAGGCGATCGACTGCAAATCTCCGGCGGCATGATGGGCTTGGTGGTGGCGTGGATGGAAAATCACACCGCCACCACCGGAGCCGATTGCGAATTGCACGTGCGCTATTCGCCAGATGGCGGTCACCTGTGGCCGATTCCCGAAGCCACGCTCGCCACCGGGGCCGATGTCTCGGCGCCGTCGCTCGTCGTCGATCCGGCGACAATCTGCGTTGCCTGGCAAGATGATCGCAGTGGCAGCGAGCAAATTTACGCCGCCGTTAGTAAGGATTATTCTTTGAGTTGGACCGAGCACAGTTTGACGAGCAGCGGCGGCGCTCAACCGTCCGTCGGTGGTTACGCCGACCTGTGGGCGGTGAGTTGGCTGGAAAACCCGGCAACACCGCGAGCGCAGATGGCGGTTTCGCGCGATGGGGGAATGAACTTTCTTGCGCCGATTGCGTTGCAGACCAGCGACGCCGAACTGCCGCAACTGTCCTACAACTCGCGCTACGAAAACTTCGTCGCCGCCTGGATCGAAAGCCCAAGCGCTGCGCGATCCGTCCATGCTGGTGGCGTGCGTTCCCAAAGTCTGCGTGCACTCAGCCCCGGCTTTGCCGTCGGCGATCCGATCCACTTCGAAGTCGATCACTTTCCAACCGCCGACGCCGGGACGCCTTTCGCCGTATTGCTGTCTTCCGCCACCGGCTCCTACCGCCTGCCATTCGGTGATGGGCGCAACACGGGCCTACTCGACAACCCCTATCAACCAGCCTATCTGTCGCTGTTGTCCGGCACCATCGACTTTGCTGGCCACGGGACCACGCCTACCTTGACTGTGCCCAATACCCCGGGTGCCACTTGGTACGCAACCGGTTTGGCCTACTTGGCGTCGGCGCACGCAACCTACTTATTGCGCCTGACCGACGTCGTCGAGATCCAGGTTCAGTAACGGGCTCACTCCGCGGTCAGGATTCGCGTGGCCACGGCGGCCGTGGCTGAGTAGCCGCTTGGGCCGTTTGCATCTTGGACCAGCGTTTGCGCATAAACCACTCGCCCGACTAACGAGGGCAGCGAGGGCACACTGATGGCAAAACTCAAATTGCCGTCGCTGTTCAACTGGACTGGGCCAAGGGCTCCAAAATCAGGGCCGCCCGCCAAGTGCATTTGCACGCCGAGGTAGTTGTGCCCGCTCCCATCGGCTTGTGTATCCCAAGCAGTCCAAAACCAAGACCAAGCCGGACCATCCACGACAGCGATCTGCCATCCGGAAGCCAGGCGCGCTGGGCTTTCGATGATCATTCGCGGTTCGACGCCGCCCGTACCGGCAGTTGCCGAGCCAAAGCGATGGTGAAATTGTGGATCTTCACTGCGCAGCTTCGGTCGTTGAAAAGGCCCGATTGCTTGCGCGACACGGGGGTCGATCAATCCATTCCCCAATAACGCAAGGAGGTCGTCTTTTTCAGCCTGAGTGAAACCAATCGGGGCGACGTGAGTGGATTTGTTGGCGTGATCAAAGTCGCCGCCGCGATCGTAAAAGTCGACGACCTCTGCCAAAGTCGCTGCCGAGCCGTCGTGGAACAGCGGTGCACGCAAAGCCACGTTCCGCAAGCCCGGAGTTAGCATTTTGCCGTCGTCGGCAGGGTCGCCAGTGATCGCACCCCGACCCAAATCCGTGGCGACGTCGTGTACGCCGGTGTATTGAAACTGTTGCCGACCCAGTTGGGGAAAGGTGTGGCATTGCACACAGCGGCCTTTGTTTTGAAACAAATCCAAACCGCGAATTTGCTGGGCAGTCAACGCGCTGGAGTCGCCGTTTCGATAAGCATCGAGCGGCGTTTGATCCGAGAACAAAGTTCGCTCATAGGCAGCAATCGCCATCGCGATGCGGTCGACGTCAACGCCGGGAGTTCCGAAAACCTCGGTGAACACCTGCTGATAATCGCGGCCAGCAATCCAGTTGCTTAGCTCCGTGGGTATTTGCGGTGACAAGGCCAGCGGTACTAGCAGCGCAAGATCGGCGGGAGCTTGCTGCCAATCGCGGCCGATGAAAGCCATTTCGACGTCGCTCATCGGCGGGCCTACCGCCTGACTTTCCAGCGCTGCCCAAGCTGGTAGCACCACCGATCCAGTGATTGGATTGCGGTAAGTGAATTCCGCGCGGCCATCCCAGAACAAAACCGTGTTCAACAGCGCATTGATCGCAGAGTTGGCTTTGCGGCCGGTGACTTGGCGGTTCCAGCCGAAGCTGTCTGAGGGCAGATAGCTGCCGGAGGCGTCGCGCAAATTTACGCCGGGTGATCCGTGCACATCGTCGGCGGTGTGGAACAAACCATCCGCTCCAGGGTGCAGAGCCTCGTCGCCGAAGGAGCGTGGATCACTGCCGCCACTTTCAGGGCGGTGGCAAGTGCCGCAAGCAACGGATTGCGAGGACGAAAGCTGTTCGTCCCAAAACAGCGCCATGCCCAAAGCCGCTTTTTCCGGCGTACTCAGGTTGGCTGCGGGTTCTGGAGGCGGAACCAGCCAGTTCTGAGCCGCGGCCGAGTGGGTCAGCAGCAGCAAGAGGCAAGCGGGCAAGAGGGGGACGGATTGCATGATCGGAAGAACTCAGCTTATCAGGCTTACCAAAACCCTCCGTCTATTTCGCCTTGATCGTTTGCTTGAACTTGTACACCCGATCCGGCTTCGGCGACTTTTTCTGAGTCTTGTCCGAGTCCGGCCAGCGCACCTGAATTTCGACGCGGCCACCGTATTCACCTAAACCGAAATGGACAATCGGTTCGTCTTGCGAGGTCGTGCCGCGGGCATTAAGCAAGTGTCGCGTCCAGCTGATCGGGGTTTCGGCTTCCAATGCAGTTACGGTTACGATTGCGCCATAGGCCGATGAATCCTTTCCCTTGCACTCCAGCTTGACGCGAAGGTGGTGGTTGTCATTGCCTGAATTGCGCAAGAAGCGCACCCCGTTTGAGGAAGCGTAAAGCACGTCCAGGAATCCGTCGCCGTCGTAATCTAGCCATGCTTGGCCCCAGCCGTGAAAGCTGGCCGCGTTGGCGCGAAAGGTGATCGGCTGAAAGTTGCCGTTGCCGTCGTTTTGAAACAATGCCGACGGCACGCCTTCATAAATGCAAGTCAGCGATAAATCCAAATCACCGTCGTTATCGATGTCGACGAACGCCGGGTCGGAGTGAGTTTCTTGGAAGCGAATGCCGCGTTCGATCCCTTGGTCAACAAAGCTGCCATCGCCTTGGTTGATCAACAACGCAGATTGATTGGAAAATCCTTGCCGAATGAAGCGCGGGTGAGCGAGGTTGGCGGAAAATAAATCCAAGTCGCCATCGTTATCGACATCGCCCCAGCAACTGCCAATGGTGTGGCCGTAATACTGGCCATCCGCTGGCATGAGCACGCCTTTGATGCCCGCCTCCGCCGAAGCATTAACGAATTCGCCATTTTGCCACTGCCAATGAAGGTTGGGCTGCAAGCGGTAATTGGAGACAAAAATCTCGCTGTCGCCATCGCCATCGACGTCAGCGGGGGAGACCCCACGACCGCACCATGGACCGTCGGATTGCACACCGCTTGCCGATCGATCAATGAACTGACCATTGCCCAAATTCTCCACCAGCACATCTGGGTGGCCGACGCTCATCGGCTTTTCGTACAAAGCAAAATACAAATCTAAATCGCCATCGTCGTCAAAGTCCACCCAAGCGCTGCCCTCCGGCGAGGCCACCAATTGAATTTGACCCAAGCCGCTAGCCGACGTCACATCTTCAAACCGATACTTGCCCTTCTTGCCCAAGTTTCTGTAGAGCGTCGGGTGGCCGCCTTTGGCAATCAGCAAATCCAAATTTCCATCGCCGTCGTAAT
>CAZMDZ010000149.1:0-8970 GCA_964565175.1 uncultured Planctomycetales bacterium | reverse complement strand
GACCTGCAGGTCGATGTTGAACAGCGCTTGAAAGTCTCCATTCCACAACGACAAATCGTTGGACTCGATGGCGATGGTGTCGGTGTCGGTGTAATCAACCAAAACGTCCCTCCACGTAATCCTTGGTGCGCTGGTCGCGCTCCTCGCTCATGAAGATGAAATCGGTGTCGCCAACTTCGACGCATTCGCCATTGAGGAAAAAGGCGGTGCGATCGGCCAAGCGGCGGGCTTGTTGAACCAAGTTCGTGACCAAGATGATGGTCATTTCATGCTTGAGTTCTTTGAGCACATCTTCGATGCGCATCGTCGTCACTGGGTCCACCGCAATCGAAAATTCATCGAGCAGCAGCACCTCAGGCTCTTGGGAGAGGGCGCGAGCTATGGTCAAGCGTTGTTGCTGACCACCCGAAAGCAAACTGCCCAATGAATCCAGGCGGTCTTTGACTTCATCCCACAGCGCGGCACGAGTCAAGCAGCGCTCGACCAGCTCTTCGAGCACCGCTTTATCCTTGATGCCTTTCATCCGCGGCGCCAAGGTGACGTTTTCGCGAATGGTCATCGGCAAGCCAACCGGCAAGGGGAACACCACACCAATTCGGGAACGCAACGAGTAGACGTTTCTCCAATCGCGGACGTCGGTGCCGTCGAGTTTGATTTGACCTTCGACACGCATGTCGGAAGTCATTTCATCCATCCGGTTGATGGCGCGTAAAAACGATGTCTTGCCGCTGTTGGCGGGGCCAATGATGCCGAAAATTTCATTCGGAAACACCTCGAAGTTGACGCCGGATAGCGCGGTGAGCGAGCCATATTGAATGGCTAAATCACGGACCTTCAGCTTCGGTTCCAAGGCGACGCTCGTGGCAGGGGTAGGGGAATCGCTTACCACTTCTTCTTCCTCCTCAAGCGAGAGCGGAACCAAATCGAGGCCGCGTTGAGCACCATGACGATGCCGATCAAGGTCAGCGCCACGCCGTAAGGCAGGTGTTCGGGTACATCCGGGACCTGGGTGGAAACCACGAACAAGTGCAAGGACATGGCCATGGTTTGGTCGTACACCGACGTCGGCAGCATCGGTAGGAAGAAGGCCGCGCCAGTGAACATGATCGGTGCGGTTTCGCCGACGGTGCGCGAGACTTCGAGGATGATGCCGGTCAAAATGCCGCTGCCGGAGTTGGGGATGACAATGTGACGAATGGTTTGCCAACGCGATGCGCCCAAGCTCCAGCTGGCTTCACGGAACGATTGCGGCACCGCTTGCATTGCCTCTCGGGTCGAAACGATCACCACCGGCAAAGTCATCACCGCTAGGGTCAAGCTTGCTGCCAGGATTGATGTGCCAAACTTAAAGAACAACACAAAAGCGCCCATGCCGAACAGCGCGTGCACAATCGATGGCACGCCTGCCAGGTTAATAATCGCCAAGTTAATCGCTCGAGTTAGCCAGTTGTCTTTGGCGTATTCGCTGAGATAAATCGCAGCGGCGACTCCAATCGGCACCGACGCCAACAGCGCCACACCAACCAGCCACAAAGTTCCAATTAAAGCGGGGAAGATACCGCCCTCGGTCATGCCATTGGTTGGGTTCTCGGTGAAGAACGCCCAACTCAATGCTGGCGTGCCGCGGGCGATCAAGACGCCCAGCACCAACAGGACTGGAATCACCAGCAGCGCAGCCATCATCAAGAACAGAGTCTTAAACAAGCTTTCAATGCGCTTGTTTTTCTGATCCAGTGAAGTTTGTTCGAACATCATGATTGTTTCCTCCGTGGCCTCATGACTTCTTGGTGCGCAAGCCGCCGCGAATGATGATGTCCGCCAGCAGGTTGATGGTGAAGGTGATCAGCAGCAAGAAGATGCCGATCGTGAACAGCGCTTGGTAGTGGTCCGATCCGCGCGCCGTTTCGCCGAGCTCCGCGGCGATGGTTGCAGTCAAAGCGCGTACCGAATCGAACGGCGACGTCGGCAGGTTGATTGAGTGGCCACTGGCCATTAAGACTGCCATCGTTTCGCCAAAGCCACGGCCGACGCCAAGCAGAATTGCTGCGCCTAGGCCGTTGCGAGCCGATGGTAAAACCACTCGCCGAATCACTTGCCAGCGCGTTGCGCCCATTGCTTCGGCCGCTTCGCGATAAGTATCGGGCACTGCTTTCAGTGCATCTTCGGCGATGGTGGTCATGATCGGCGCCGCCATCAAACCAAGGATGATGCCCGCGTTCAACACGTTGAGACCGACCGGCACATCGAAGGTGTCGATGATCAACGGATTCATGATGGTCAAGCCAATGAAGCCCCAAACCACCGACGGAATCGCAGCCAGCATTTCGATCAACACCTTCAGCCACTCTTTGGTGCGGCCAGTGGCAAACTCACTGATGAAAATCGCGGCGCCAATCGAAAACGGTACCGAAACCAGCATTGCTAGGCCAGTGACGCTGGCGGTACCGGCAACCAACGCCAAAATGCCGTAGGTCGGATTCGAATCTGACGTCGGCCGCCAAATTTCTGAGCCAAAAAATTCCTTCGCCTCGAACGCACCTGTCATGAACCCCGCCCCTTGGGCGAAGATGAAGATGAAGATCGAGATGATGAAAACGATGGCCGAAATGCCGCCGCAGAAAACCAACACGCGGGCAACGCGGTCGACCCACCAAGCCCGATTGACTTGGTCAGCGGCGCTCAGCTCTACAGCTCCGTTGGTGCTAGTCGTCTGCTTCTTCACCACGGAGAATCTCCATCAATTCGCCCAGGTGGCTCACCAGATCCTGGTACAGACTTTCCATTCCACCGCTGCGATCAAAACTCCAAACTAACAACGTGGTGTGGAAGGGGATCTTGCGGATGTTCTCGCGCGCTTCGCCAGTGAGGTCGATGACGATTTCAAAATCAGACAAGCGTCGGCGTACATCATCGAAAGAACAGGACTCAGCTTCGCGCAAGTCCAATCCTTTGGTGTCGGCAAAGGCGAGCACTTCGTCTGAAATGGCATCCACCGTTTCCCAGCCAGCGCTGGTAAAAGTTCCAGCCTCTGGGTAAGCGCGTTTGCAGTAGTACTCGGCGAGCAAACTGGCGCAGTCGTTGCGCTGGCCCAGGAACAAAATGTCGAAGGTCTTTTCTTCCTTGCCTTCACCGGTAACCGAGAAGATGGTTTGCTCGGCGATGTTTTTCGCCTGGTGAATGGTGCGCTCAAGCCGGTTGCACACGGTCAGCATAGCGAACAACTCGACCACCTCAACGTCTTCATCTTTGCCAGCTCGCTTGAGGTGCTTGAACATCCGGTCGAAAGTGCTGCCGTATTGCCCGGCAGCCATCTTGGTCGAGCGCGCCAAGTCGACGTCGTTCTGAAGAAACGAAGCCAGCGAGTTTTCCAACACCTTGCGCGCTTGATCGGCAAGCACCGCGATGTCTTCGGCAATGGTCTCGGGAAGTGGACCAGAAAACTGATGCACCTCACGCGACATTGTTGCTGCGTAGTCGCCAATCCGCTCCAGCGTTTTGCTCAAGCGCATCACCGAGGTGGTGTAACGCAAATGACCTGCGCTAGGCAGGTGGCGCGCAACGAACAGGTGGCACAAATGATCCAGTTCGCGGGCGCGGCGGTTGATTGGCAAATCGCCCAGCACAGTTTCGCTGGCAAGTTCAGGGTTCCGGTTCAAAATCGATTGAACCGCGTCGTCTACTGCAGAGCAAACAGCGCGGCTCATTCGCTTGAGCCGGTGGCGGATCCGAGCAAGATCCGCCTCCAGACGTTCTTCGTAGCGTGACATTTATTGAACGGGGGCGTAGCCTTTGTCGGCGATGATTTTTTGCCCTTCGGCACTCAAAATCCAGTCCAAGTAATCCTTGATTGCACCTTCGGGTTCGCCAGCGGTGTACATCAACAACGGGCGTGCGATGGGGTAGGAGCCATCGACTGCAGTGGCGACGGTTGGAATGACAGCGTTGCCGTCAAGGTTCACGACTGGAACCAACTTGACGTGATCGGTTGCGTAAGCCAAGCCCGAATATCCAATCGAGCCAGGGATTTCCATTACTGACTCGACTACATCCTTGGAACCGTGCATGTCGAGCGAACCAAGCTTGTATTCGCCCTCTTTACCCAGCACGCTTTTCTTGAAGTAAGCGTAGGTGCCCGAGTTGTTCTGGCGGCTGATGCGAATGATTTCATCCGCTTTGCCTTCCATCTTCACACCGAAGTCGCTCCACTTAAGGATGTCGCCGCCCTCTCCATAAATCCGCTTCAATTGATCCAAAGTGATGGTCTCAATTGGGTTGTCGAGGTGCACGTAAATCGCCAGCGCATCAAAGCCAACCACATGCTTCACCGGCGTAACGCCGTTAGCCTTGGCCGCTTCGATCTCTTTGGGCTTCATCGCCCGACTGGCGTTGGCAATGTCGACGTTGCCATCAATCATGGCGGAGATGCCAGTGCCAGAGCCGCCGCCAGTGACGGCAACCACGGTCGCGGTGTAATTTTCAGACCAGGCCTGGGCGACGTTGACCAGGGTGTCCGAGCCTTTGTTTTGAATGACGCGGGAGCCGCCTTCAGCTGGCCGGCCGCAAGAAGCCAGCCCGATCAGCAGCAAGGCTGCGGCGGGCAGGAAAATTTTTGGAAGTTGTGCCATTGTTCTCTGCTTGGAGGACTTTGGGGCTTGGGGTAAGCCTTCGAAGAGAGATTGTGAACCCCTTGTGTGAAGCCAATGTGAAGATTGAGGGAAACTCCTCGTTGGCTAGTTCTGATCGAATTTCCAGCGCACCGGGAATTCCTTGCTCAGCGGTTCGGTGGTCAAGGCAGCGCGCAGATATTCGATCGGGATCGAGTTCTGCTTCAAAACGGCGTCGTGGAAGGCTTTTTCGGTCCAATTCCCATTCTCCACCAACTCTCGGTGCAAGGCGCGCAACTGGATCCCGCCCAACATATAAGCAGCTTGGTAAAGCGGCCCGTAACCACCTTGGATCGAGCGCCTGACCTCGGCGGTGGCGTTGCGTCGTTCGTGGCCGACCTGGTCGAGCAAGAAGTCGATGCACTGCTCAGGGGACCACTCACCAAGATGGAATTTCAGCGAGAAAATGATCCGCGCGCAGCGGTGTGAACGCCAAAACAACAAGCCGATCCGGTCTTGAGCGTTATGGGCAAAACCCATGTCCCACAGACGCAGCTCCCAATAAAGCGCCCACCCCTCAATCAGGAAGGGGGTGGAAAAAGTCCGGCGGTGCGGATTCCAGCGCTGGGCCATGTAGCCCTGCAGGTGGTGGCCGGGGATCAGCTCATGGTGCACCGTCGCCCGCGAGTAGTGCAGGTTGTTACCGCGCATGGTCATCAGCTTGTCCTGGTGCTCCATCCCGTCGGTGGGGTAAGAGATGCTAATGACCTCGCCGCCCGTGAAGTACGGGGTGAACTTCTGGCGCGCTGGCGACATCATGTCCATCCGCCAGCATTCCTTGGCCAATTCGGGAATGGTCATCAGATCGCGCTTTTCCAAAAAGGCGACGGCTTCCTCGGCCAGCATCTTGATCATCGCTGGCTGCCCGCCCGGTTCCTGGTGGGCTTTTTTGACTTTGGCTTGCGCCGCTTTCCAATCCTTTCCCAAACCCATTTCTTTGGCCGCCAAAGCGCGCTGTTCGTTGCACCACGCCAACTCGCGTTCGGCAATTGCGATGAGCTCTTTCGGCGTATAAGGAATGCGTTCGTACTCCAATTCGGCGAGCAAGGCGTCGCGGCCAATCGGGTCCCCAATCAACTGATCGGGATCGTTGTCATTCAAGCCACCGATGTCCTTCCGCAGAAATTTTTCATAACTGCGCAGCTCCTTCTCCAAAGTCTCCCAAGGTGCGCGATTCCACCACGAAAAAACCGGGTCATAGCCATCGGCATAGCGCATCCATCCGCTCAACTCCGCCCGCAGCCGCCCAACCTGCCGCGAAGCTCGATTCGCCACCGTCGACGTCACCACTGGCTTATTTTCCTTCCATTGCTTGCGCGTTGCAGCGATCGCTTCCACCGCCGCATGTAAAACTTCGGCCGCCTTTTTCGGCTGCACCGGCTGACGTCGGGCATGGCGTTCGAGCAGCTCGACCAAGGGCGTGACGAAGGGAGCGAGTTGCTGGTTTTCAGTGGTCAAGCCACGCTCGGTCATCGTCGACCTTAGGTTGTGCTCGATATCGTTGCGCAGCAGTAACCAGTCAATCTGAGCATTGCGCGGCAAGTTGTCAAAGTCCACTTGCTCGATGCGCTCCAACCAATCGGCGTGCAAAGCCGCCATCCGCGAATGCCCCGCCTGCGAAAAGGGAAATGACCAAACTCGCCCTAGAGTGCTTTGATCGGCTTGGTATTGAGCAATCAGTTCCGGCAGCGAAACTTGGATCGCCGGTTATGTTGCAGCGAGTTCCTTGGCCGAGGTGCTGCTTGGGGCATGGTTTTGCCCAAGGCAGGGGAGGGAGCTGGCGGAGGGGATCAGGGCGGCTGCCAGCAGGATGGAGGCACAAATCATGCCCCAAGCCTAGCAGCCGCTCAGGGCGGATTATGCGCCGAAGGCTTTCAGGATTTCCTTTTCCCTTTCGGCTTGCATGCCATAGGTTCCCCACCGGTAGCTGTCGTCGCGAACCTCGCGATGCCAAGCGACGGCTTCCTGGATTGACTCGCCAATGGGGCGGAACTTCATGCCCGCCGCAATTCCTTTTTGATTGTCGAAAACCATGTTGTATTTCTTCGGCAACCAGAACGGTAATTCGACAAAGGGGCGGACCTTTTGTTCGAGCAAAAAGTCGTCGGGTAGCCAGGTGAAGCTGGCCTTGGCGCCCAGCACAATTTTGCAACCATGCAACCACTCTTGCATGGTGACGATGCCGTCAAAGCCTTGGGCATTGAAAATTCCTGAAGTACGCGCCGCGCCGAAGTTCAAAGCGAACTTGGCGATGTCGCGCACGTCGGTAAATTGCACCGGAGCGTCAGGGTTGCCGGGGCAAAGCACTTCGCCGCCCTGGGCAACGCGGATCGCCCAGTAAAGGAAGCGGTCGGTTGGATCGTCACGGCCGACGATCACCCCTGGTCGAATCGTCGTCACTCGACCCGGCATCGCTTTTTCAGCAGCTTGTTCGCAGAGGGCTTTTAACGGCCCATAAGCGCGCATTTCCTTAAAGACATCTTTGATTTTGGTGATCTTTTTGGCTTGCTCCGCTTCAATTTCAATCACCGGACTTTCTTCGGTAACTTGCTCGCCAAAGGCTTGCTGATATACCGACAAAGTCGAGATAAAAACATATTGACCGACCGATGGCGCCAGCAGTTCGGCCGACTGCTTGACGTGCTCCGGGACATAGCCCGAGGTGTCGATCACCAAATCCCATTTGCGACCTTCCAAGGCCTTCAGATCTCCAGTATCTCGATCACCGCGCAAGTGCTCGACCTTGCCCTTGAAAAGGTCAGGGTTGGATTTGCCGCGATTGAAGAGGGTGATTTTGTAGCCGCGTTTCAGCGCAATGCGAACCGCTGCTGGCCCGAGGAAACGAGTCCCTCCCAAGATCAAAAGCTTTTTGCCTTTGGCTGAACCATCTGGATTCTGGAGCAACTCGTCGGCATTCGGTTGGGCGGAGAGCGGCCCGGTCATCAAGCTGCCCGCCAGGGGTAGCCCCAGGCTGCGGCGGAGGAATTGGCGTCGGTCGGATGCGGTCATATTTTTAGCTCAAACGATGGCCAGCGCTACAGGTTGCGCAGCACGATGTTGCGGAAGAGCACCGGATCGTTGTGACCGGCGAAGCCAAAGTGTCCTTTTTTCAGGAATTTGCCGGGGTGCTTTTGCCCGTCAGCGGGGTCACCCAATTCGGCTACGTCCTGGTCGACGATGGTGGTGCCATTGAGCACTACGCGGATATGGGTGCCTTGTACAGTAACCTCTTGAAAATTCCACTCGCCGACTGGCCGCAAAAAGCCGCGCTGGGCGGCGTGCTGGCCGTAAATCGAGCCGTGGAATTGATACGCCTTCAAGTCGGCGTATTTCGGGGCGGTATTGTCGAGCACTTGGAGCTCGCACATCCCTGCATAGGCGGGGGTGCCTTCGCCGGGATAGCGGATGGCTAAGCCGTTATTGCCACCGGGAGGCAGCTTGAATTCGAAGCGCACTTGGAAATCGGCGTATTCGTCTGCGGTATACAGATTGCCGCCGCTGCCTGGCTTGCAGCGAATCGAGGCGTCGACCACCTCGTATTGGTCGACGGCGCCAGCCCAACCGGCCAGGTCGACGCCATTGAAGAGCGATTTGAATTGCTTGGCGTCGCGCTGGCTCAGCAGCAAATTGGCCTGGTCAGCGCCGAGCTGCTTGAGGAATAGATTGCGGAAGCGAATCTCACCGCCGTGGGTTTGCAATTGGATTGGTCCGCGCTGGGCCAACGGCTTCGAGCGGTCCCAGTAGTTTTCCATCACCGAGTGGTCGCCCGTTTTTTTGCCATTCAGCCAAACGCTGCCGTGCTCGCCAAGCATCAAAATTCGGACTTGATTCCATTCGCCAAACGGCTTGTCAGCGTGTACCAACGGATGGCGCGTGTGCTTTTGGTTATTCCACAAGCCACCCGAACCTTTGTCGGCGCCAATTTCCCATTTGCCACCAGCCTTGGTGGTATCCCAGATCTGTACCTGCGGCGTATTGCGCAGATAAATGCCGCTGTCGGCTTGGGCGACGGTGCGGTATTCCAAGCGTAGATCCATGTCGCCGTAGCTGGCCAAGGTGGTCAAAAAGGCGCCGTGGCCATCGTTGACGATTTCGCCATTCTCCACCGACCAGTGATCGCTCACCGACTGCTCCCACTTCCGCTGCTCTTTGGCCCGCTTTTCTGGGTCCATCGCCGCTTCCTTGGACGGATCCAGGTGCGGTCGCCCGCGCCAGCCGTTGAGGTCTTTGCCGTTGAACAGCGCGGTGAAGCCGGGGGGAGCTTTCTGAATCACACCCGTTTGCTTGACCAGCTTGCCTTTGGTGG
>CAZMDZ010000148.1:0-9059 GCA_964565175.1 uncultured Planctomycetales bacterium | reverse complement strand
TCATCGCGTGCAGCATGTGGGCAACCCCAACACCCTTGTCCACCACTAAGCCTTCCATTTGATGGAAGGTGTGTTCATGGGTTGCGTCGAGGGTTTCTTGACGGAATACCCGCCCAGGTGCCACAACGCGCAACGGAGCACCGTATTTCCGCAAAGCGCGAATCTGAACCGGCGAAGTGTGAGTCCGCATTACCACCCCGCTCCCGTCTCCCTTGCGCTTTTCCTCAGGCGTCACCCAAATGGTGTCGTGAGATTCACGCGCCGGGTGGTCGGCGGGAATGTTTAGCGCGTCAAAGTTGTTTTCTTCGAGTTCAACTTCCGGGCCATCGACGACCTGGAACCCCATCGAAAGAAACAAATCTTCGAGCTCACGCGTGACAGCATTAATCGGGTGGCAACCACCCACAGGGCCAGCCGGCCCAGGCAAACTGGCATCAAAACCTTCGGCGGCCAGCTCCTGGTCCATTGCCGCCGCCGCCAACACCTGGCGACGCTGCACCAAGGCAGCATTTAATTCCTGCTTGACCTGATTTGCAAGCTGCCCGATCACCGGCCGCTCCTCCGCGGGCAAAGTGCCCAGCGTTTTCAGCAGTCCGGTGATGGCACCTTTACGACCAAGCAGTTCGACCTCAATTGCCTTGAGGTCATTTTCGGCTTCCGCTCCAGCGATGGAAACCAGCCCCTCGCTGCGGAGTTGTTCGAGACGTTCCCGCATAAGAGGCTGGTTCCTGCTTACGCGGCCAGTGCTTGCTTGGCGCGGGTCGCGACCTCAGCAAAAGCTGCCGGGTCGTGGAAGGCCAGTTCCGACAAAGCCCGGCGATCGATATCGATCCCTGCCAGCTTGACGCCGTACATGAACTTCGAGTAGCTCAAACCGTTGGCACGGGAAGCGGCGTTAATACGCTGGATCCACAGCTTGCGGAAGGTCCGCTTCTTAATCCGACGGTCGCGGTAAGCGAAGTTGCCGGAGCGCAACAAGGTCTCTTTGACCGTGCGCAGAAGCTTGTGACGGGCACCCCAGTACCCTTTGGCACGCCGCATCAAGCGGCGGCGGCGGCGAAGACGCGGGACGACGTTACGTGCGCGAGTCATTTTTTCTCCTCAGTTCCTTGGATGTTCTGAATCAAGAATGCGCTCTACGCACCCATCATCCGGCGGTAGTTAGCTGCCATTTTTCCTTCCATAACCACCTGCTGACGTAAGCCGCGGCGGCGCTTGGAGGATTTGGAGCTGAGAAGGTGGCGGGTCATCTGGTGACCGCGCTTGACTTTGCCGGATTTCGTCAACTTGACGCGACCGGCGACGGATTTTCTTGTTTTTTGCTTGGGCACGGCTGTTACACGTGGCTTGGGTCCAAGGGAAAGTTGGTCGAGAATTCTAACTTCTCGGCCCGTGAAGTCAACTTCTGACTTCAAATTCAGGCCAAAACGGCCATTTTTGGTGAAGCGAAGGCCTTATTCGGACTTCGCTTCACCCGATGCCCCATCAGCAGTGCTTTTGGGGGCAGCCTCAGGTTCTGCCGTCTTAGCCTCGGTTGGCTTTGACGCAGCTTCGTTGGAAACGGCTGGCTCAGCGTCGGCGCTGGATGCCGCAGAATCTACGGATGCCAGATCGCTCTCAGCCTTGGGCGGCTTGGTCACTTGAGCACCTGGAATGCGGGCGAGCAGCAGGTTCATGCGACGACCCTCCATTCTCGGGGTGCGCTCCAAACGCGCAATGTCGCTGAGCATTTCCACCACCCTCATCAGAACGTCCCGGCCCAAACTTTGGTAAGCCATTTCGCGGCCCCGGAACAGGCAAGTCACCTGGACCTTGTGGCCAGCGTCGAGGAATTCGCGAGCTTTCCGCACCTTGATCGCGACATCATTGACGTCGATCTTGGGCCGCACTCGGATCTCTTTCAGCACCGAACTGTGCGACTTCGGCTTGCCTCTGGCCTTTTTCTTCTGCTCGTACTTGAACTTTCCGTAGTCCAAAATGCGGCAAACCGGCGGCCTCGAGTTCGGGGCTACCTCAACCAAGTCCAAACCAGCTTCTTCTGCCATGCGCAATGCCTTGGAAGTAGGCATGACGCCGATTTGCTCGCCGTCGGGAGCAATGACAAATACTTCGCGGATGCGGATCCGCCTGTTCACCCGATACTTTTCTTTTTCGGGTGGTCCAAATCGTCTTCTTCTTCTCGGTGGGATGGTTAAAACCTCTTCGTTGTGGCCTTATTCAGTTGGTGTGGGCTGCTCAAGCAAGGCCAAGCCCAATTCTTCAAGTTGCGCCGCATCAACCGGCGCCGGGGCTTCGGTCAGCGGACAAGCCGCCGAAGCCGTTTTCGGGAACGCAATCACATCTCGGATGGATTCGGCCCCAAACATGAGCGCATAAAGGCGATCCAAACCAATGGCGAATCCGCCATGTGGAGGGGCGCCGTAGCGGAAAGCCTCGAGCAGGTGCTGGAAGCGGCGCTGAGCCTCTTCGGCATCCATGCCGATGGCGGCAAAAACGGCTTCTTGCAACTCGCGGTCATGGATCCTGATCGACCCAGACCCGAGTTCAACGCCATTGAGGACCAAATCGTACGCCCTAGAGCGCACGCCCTCTTTCTGGCCAGCCTTCATCGCCTCGATGTCCTCGGCAACTGGCATGGTGAACGGGTGGTGAGCAGGTGCCCAACCGCCGTCATCATCCTGTTCGAACAGCGGGAATTCGGTGATCCAGACTAGGCGATCGCCCTCTTCTACCATGTCCATCAATTGGCCGGCGGCACGACGGATGGCATCGAGGGCGACTAAAGTGCGACGCGGTTGATCGGCAATGGTGAGAACCAAGTCGTCTTCTTGAGCGCCCAAGGCTGCCAGGAAGGTCTTGCCACTCTCTTCGGCCAAAAACCGTCCGAGTGGGCCGGTAGCGCCGTCGGCTGTGACTTTGCACCAGGCTGCACCGCCAGCACCAGCATCACGAGCAGTTTGCTCCAAACTGGTGATCTGTTTGCGGCTTAGGCTGGCGCCGCCTGGAACGCGGAACCCTCGCACCCAGCCGCCGCCGTTGAGCACCGAATCGTAAACGCCAAAGCCAATAGTTCCAGCAACCTCGCAAAGATCGACGATTTCAATCGGGATACGTAGGTCGGGCTTGTCCGAAGCGTAGCGGTCCATTGCTTCGGCGTAAGGCATACGCTCGACTGGCAAGGAGATCTCTTGGCCCAATACGTCTTGGTAGATCCGCGCCATCACCTGTTCGACGGTGGCGAGAATTTCTTCCTCTTCGACGAAGGACATTTCGAGGTCAAGCTGGCTGAACTCCGGTTGACGATCGGCGCGTAGATCTTCATCGCGCAAGCAACGGGCGATCTGGAAATAGCGATCCAGCCCCCCCACCATGCAAAGCTGCTTGAACACCTGCGGCGACTGGGGAAGCGCGTACCAAGAACCTGGTCGCACCCGGCTTGGGATCAGATAATCCCGTGCTCCTTCAGGCGTTGACCGTGTCATCAAGGGGGTTTCCACTTCAGTGAAGCCCATATCGACCAAAGTACAACGCATCGCGTGGTTGGCCTTGGAGCGCTGCTCCACCAACTCTTGCATGGGGCGCCGCCTGAGATCCAGGTAGCGATGCTTCATGCGTAGTTGCTCCGGAACGTCTAACTCGTCCTGGATTTCAAATGGCAGGCGCTGCGCCTTGGAAAGCACCCGCACCTTTTCGACCAGCAATTCGACGTCACCGGTGTTGCGATCCTTGTTGCGTTGGCCTTCGATGCGCGGCCGCACCAAGCCTTCCACCTGGATCACATATTCGGGATGCAGCTTGCTGAGTTGATCGCGCACCTCTTCGGTGGCGTCGTCGTCGGCAATCAGTTGCAGGATCCCGGCGCGATCTCGAAGGTCAACGAAAAACACCCCACCGTGGTTGCGGCGGTTGGCAACCCAACCACAAACAACTACCCGCTCACCGATGTCGGATGCTCGAAGATCGCCACAGCGATGGGACCGCCAGCTTGCGGCGGTGCTCATCGACGGCGGGCGAGTCTTTCGCGAATTAACGCCCGCTGCAAGGACATTTGTGCCCGGACAAAGTCGATCTCCGCCTTGCGGACGGCCATGCGCTTGCGAGCGCGCTCAGCAGCCTTACGGGCACGATCGACGTCGATCTCATCCGGCTTTTCAGCCGACCGAGTCAGCACGGTAACCACGTTGTTTGCCACTTGGGCAAATCCGTCGTGGACGACCATTTCGACCGCTTCGCCATTGCTAGCCTTCGCCTTCAAAAGGCCGCTGGCAGTCAATGAGGTCATCGCGGCGTGCCGCGGGAGGATGCCGAACAGGCCGTCATCTCCTGGGAACTGGACTGAGGTGGCCTCGGTCTCCAACAGAATGCCTGTTGGGGAGACCACCTTCAGGGTCAGATTGGACGCGCTCACGGCTTAATCTTACAGAGTTTTGGCCTTTTCAACTGCCTCGTCGATGGAGCCAACCATGTAGAAGGCCATCTCGGGCATGTCGTCGTGCTGACCTGCCAGGATTTCCTGGAAGGAGCGTACGGTGTCTTCCTTCGAGACGAAGCGCCCCGGAGTACCGGTGAACGATTCTGCGACGAAGAAGGGCTGAGAGAGGAAGCGTTGCAGACGACGTGCGCGGTGCACAATCTGCTTGTCTTCTGCGGACAATTCTTCCATACCCAGAATGGCGATGATGTCCTTCAAGTCAGCGTAACGCTGCAGCACACGCTGGACCTCGGTGGCCACGTTGTAGTGCTCATCACCGACGACCTGCGGGTCCAACATCCGGGAGGTGGACTTCAGCGGGTGCACCGCTGGGTAGATGCCCAATTCCGAAATGGCACGGTCAAGAAGAATGGTCGAGTCCAGGTGAGCAAAAGATGCCACTGGAGCCGGGTCAGTGAAGTCGTCAGCAGGGACGTAAACCGCCTGCATCGAGGTGACTGAACCTTTGGAAGTCGAAGTGATCCGTTCCTGCAAAGCACCCATTTCCGAGCCCAGGGTCGGCTGATAGCCCACCGCAGATGGAATACGGCCCAGCAGTGCCGACACCTCGGAACCAGCTTGCACAAAGCGGAAAATGTTGTCGACGAAGAGCAACACGTCTTTGTTTTGCTCATCACGGAAATATTCCGCCATGGTCAAACCAGAGAGAGCTACGCGCAGACGCGATCCAGGAGGCTCGTTCATCTGACCGAACACCAGCACCGCGTTATCGATTACAGCTGCCTTGCCGCCATCGGGGGTGGTGAATTCAGCTTCGGTCATCTCGATCCATAGGTCGGTACCCTCACGAGTACGCTCACCTACGCCGCAGAAAACCGAGAAACCACCTTTCTCCACCGCAGTGATTCGGATCAGTTCCTGAATGAGTACGGTCTTGCCTACACCAGCACCACCGAACAAGCCAATCTTGCCCCCCAGTGCGAACGGGCAAAGGAGGTCAACCACCTTAATGCCAGTTTCAAACACCTGCGACACTGCATCTTGCTCGTCGAAACGAGGAGCAGGGCGGTGAATTGGCCAGCGGGTGTCAGCCTTGACTTCACCCTTGAGCTTGACGTCGAGCGGTTCGCCAAGAAGGTTGAAGACTCGGCCAGTGGTCGCTTCCCCTACTGGCACCATGATCGGCGCACCAGTAGGAATAGCGGCTACGCCACGCTGCAAACCATCGGTCGAAGCCATGGCCACACAACGGACCATGTCATCTCCGAGGTGCTGGGCTACTTCGAGCACCAGGTCAGCTTCGCCTTCGCGGGGTACGCGAACAGCGTCGTAGATTGCCGGCAAATCACCGTCAAATGCTACGTCGACGACGGGGCCGAAAATCTGTTTAATGGATCCTTGAGCGGTCATGATTCAGACGAGGGATTGACGGATCAGAGGGCTTCGGCCCCGGAAACAATTTCTGAGATTTCGGCCGTGATCTTGGCCTGACGAGCGCGGTTGTAATCCCGCGTGATTTCTTTCTTCATGTCCGCTGCGGCGTCGGTCGCGTTAGTCATAGCGAAACGACGCGAAGCGTACTCTGAAGTAATGGATTCGAGCAGTGCATGGAAGATGCAAGTCTCGAGGTATCGAGGCACAAGGCGACCCAGTAATTCGGGGCCACCTGGCTCAAGAATGGCTTCAGAGGATTCAGCATCCTCCGAGGCAGCAGAGATCGGCAAGAAGTGAGCAACCTGAGGCTTGTACCTCACCATCGAAACAAAGCTGGTAAATGCCAACTTGATTTCAGATACCTGCCCTTCACGGAAGGCAGTCACCAGCATGTTGCTGACGCTTGCGGCATCCATGAAATTCAGCTGTTCAAGGTTGAGTTGCTCGAGGTAGGTCTCGACATGGTGACCGGCGCGCGTGGCATGATCCATCGCTTTGCGACCAATCACGTACAGCCGGTAGCCTCGACCTTGCTTCTTTAGCTCGTTGATGTACTGATCCAGCTCGCGCTGGATGTTCGTGTTGTAAGCACCACACAGACCGCGGTCAGAGCCTACCGACAAAATCCCAACCGGCGCATCTGTTGCGTTCGCTGCAAACAGCGGCGCTGCGTCTCCGGCAGCGGCAGGCTCGGAAGCCACCGCGCCGGAAAGCCCGCGCACCAGTTTTTCAATTTCTTCGGTGTATGGCTTTGCGGCAACCGTGTGGTCCTGAAAACGACGCAGTTTCGTCGTCGCAACCATCTCCATCGCCCGGGTAATCTTTTGGATGTTCCCGACGCTGGTGATGCGTTGACGAAGGTCGCGAATGTTTGCCACGGTTCCTTAGGGGCCAGTGTTTAGGCGAATTGAGCCTTGAAAGTCTTGCAAGCTTCCCCAACTTGGGCCGCCATATCGTCGGTCCATTTGGTATTCCACTTGTCCAGCTCGTTCATCAACTCCGGGTGAGTGGAGGTCATGAATTCGACAAAGCCGTCGGCAAAGGCCGGAACTTTATCCACGTCCAAATCATCCAGCAAACCGCTGGTGCCGGCGTAGATCACGGCGATCTGCTCTGAGTTTTTCAGCGGCTCGTACTGGCCCTGCTTCAGCAGTTCCACCAGACGCGCGCCACGGTTCAGGGTCTGCTGAGTGGCAGCATCCAAGTCTGAACCAAACTGAGCAAAAGCTTCTAGTTCACGGAACTGAGCGAGGTTGATCCGCAAACCACCTGCGACCTTTTTCATCGCCGGGGTTTGAGCGGCACCACCAACTCGAGACACCGAAATACCAACGTTTACTGCAGGGCGTACACCACTGTAGAAGAGGTCGGCCTCAAGGAAGATCTGACCGTCGGTAATCGAAATGACGTTGGTCGGGATGTATGCCGAAACGTCGCCTTCTTGAGTTTCTACCACTGGCAGCGAAGTGATGGATCCACCACCTTTGCTGAACTTCTCAGGGTTGAGTTCGTGAGCATTTTTGGCCACTTTGGCCGAACGCTCCAACAACCGGCTGTGCAGGTTGAAAACGTCACCTGGGTAGGCTTCACGGCCAGGCGGACGACGCAGCAGCAACATCACCTGGCGATAGGCGTAAGCCTGCTTAGTCAAGTCATCGTAGGCAATGAGAACGTGGCCACCGGCATCACGGAAACGCTCGCCCATGGCCGTACCCGAGTACGGTGCTAAGAACTGCATGGCGGCTTCTTCCGATGCCGACGCGTTGACGATGATGGTGTAGTCCATCGCGCCTTCTTCTTCGAGGCGGCGCTGAACTTCTACCACGGTCGATTGCTTTTGGCCGACAGCAACGTAGATGCAGAGCACCTGATCCGGGTTTTTCGGATCACCACCACCAGTGTTCTTCTGGTTGATGATGGCATCGATAATCAGAGCAGTCTTGCCGGTCTGACGGTCACCAATGATCAGTTCTCGTTGACCACGGCCAACTGGGATCATGGCGTCGAGACTCTTAATGCCGCTAAGCATTGGCTCGGCTACCGGCTCACGTTCGACTACCGATGGCGAAGTTTGCTCAATCGGGCGTAAGTCTTCGTCGGTAGCGGCAAGAGCGCCTTTGCCGTCGAGCGGCACACCGAGCGCGTCAACGACGCGGCCCAGCAGACTCTCACCTGTAGGTACCGAAATAATGCGTCCAGTGCCCTTTACGGTATCGCCTTCCTTTACAGAAGCAGCGTCACCGAGGAGTACACAGCCGACGTTATCTTCCTCTAGGTTTAGGGCCATGCCCATCACACCGTTGGGGAATTCGACGAGCTCGGACATCATGCAGTCTTCCAAGCCGTACACGCGGGCGACACCGTCACCTACTTGCAGGACCTGGCCGACCTTTTCGGTCGAGGCAGAAGCCTCAAAGCCTTCGATCTCTTTCTTGAGTACCGAGGTGACTTCGGAGGGTTGAAGTTCCATGGCTATTTTTATTGCGTGCGGAGCAGCGTTGAGTGGTCAAGTGCTTCAGCCGAGTTCGGCTGCCGCAAGGCGTTTGGTAATCTGGTCGAGACGGCCGCGAGCGGATCCGTCGTAACGAGTGCCTGCCAGAGTGACACGCACTCCACCAAGCAGTTCAGGCACGACCGAAGGTTCAAGAATGACCTCTTTGCCGGTACCTTGGGAGAGAGAAGACTGCAATGCAGCCAAGGCCGCATCGTCTATCTCTTGAGCGGACTCGACGACACCGCGCACCCGACCTGCAGCCTCGTCCACCAAGAGCTCGAAAGCAGTGGGAATCTCGGCCAGGAGGACAGTGCGCTTGCGACGCTGAAGCAGGTTCAGCAATCCATTCAGTGGCCATTCGGCATCGCTACCGAGGAATTCCTGAATGGCACTTGCCTTACGGGTTTCAGTGATGCGAGGGTCCAAAAGCAGACTGCGGAAGTCTTTCTCCGCCGCCAACTGGCCCAGTCGCTTCATCCCGGCGTGAACGCTCTCGAGAACACCCTGGTCGGATGCAAGCTCGAACAGCGCTCGCGCGTATCGACGCGCCGCAGGACTGGAATGCTGAGTCTGAGTCATGCCGTGTGCCTAAAGCTAATTCTTGGCGACTTCGTTTTGGAAGTCCTCGACGAGGCGCTTCTGGTCAGCTTCGTTGAATTCACGAACAATGACACGTTCGGCCACACCCACCGCCAAATT
>CAZMDZ010000147.1:0-9108 GCA_964565175.1 uncultured Planctomycetales bacterium | reverse complement strand
GCCTGGTCCACGTCGAGGCTGTCACCGCCGTGTTCCCCTTCGAACTCCAACCGCACATCGGTGTCCTGGGCAAGGGCGATATCGAAGAGCAAGTTTGCGTGATGCAAATCAAAGCTAGAGCCTTGATTCTCGCCGTTCTTGTATTCCAGATCAAAGAAGCCGTGGATACCCACAAATGAGCCTTTACTGCCATATTCGGCAGGGGCTTCCGGTTCTTGCGCCGGAAGCTGTCCAGCCGAAATCCCGAGGGCTAGGAGGATTTTTGGGGCAGGTCGCATAGACTTGAGCAAATTTAGTTTTTTATCGGTTGGGTATCGTTGAATTCTTCAATTTATCTTCTTTTGCACACATGGGTAAACCCATCTCAGCGCCAAGATTGAGGGCGGTGAGGGGGGGGGCGCTCAAAAGAAAAGGATTTGATCGAACCAAGCTCGGATGTCGGCGGGGGCGTCAAAGCTGTAAGCCATCATTCCCACTTGGGTGGAGGGGCCGAATTCCGGGTGAAAATCAGCGCGAATTAAGGTCCACATCGACGTGCCTGGCACGCGGTACATGCGTGAAATGAGATCTCCGACTCGAGTGATGCGGAGGTCTAGGTCCATACTGGGGATCGCTTGGAAGAACCAGTCGCTGCTAGAGGTGAAGGTGGTTTTGTCTTCCACCGCAATCGGGTAATTGGCGTTGCCGCCACCTATGACGACATGCGCTGAACTGCGATTTCCGGGTGCTGAATTGGGATTGCGTGCCACGGTCATCTTCGATGTCGCTCACCCAAGTGGCAGACGGCCCCGTTTGAGTCGGCGTGAGATGAAGCGCGCCAGCGGTCACTTCGTAATCCATCAAGGTCGGGTGCAGCAACGACCAAGATGGGTGCAGGCGAGTGCCGTCGAACGAATCGCTGGCTGGGTGATGGGGGAGAATGTTTGCCGGCAATACCGATCCGGCGGCGTGTTGCACGCTGAAATTGCGCAAGCCGTTGGCGTGGCGAACGGTGAGGTGCCAATGACTGGTTGGGCTGGTTGCGGATAGCGGGAAGAGAATTTGAGATTCGCCGTTTTCATCCAAGCGCTGGAAAGAATGACGAACTTGCGGGGTGTAGTCGGCGTTGTTTTGCAGGCGAAGGGTCAGCCAAACGATTGATTTCGGAATCCCATCGTTCAATTGAACCTGAGCCACGCGTCCACAGCGGAAGTCCGACACCTGCACTGTCTGACCAGCAGCGGTGCAAGCCAGGAATAGAGCGACGGCGGCGGTGCGGAGCAATCCCATAACGATTTCAGTATAGGTGGAGATTGTGGTTAGGATGAGGCCGAAGCCATGAACATGCACTTACTGACGCCTAGATTTTCACTTGCACGGCTTGGGATTTACCTGGCTGCGCTGGCATTGTGGGCTGTGGCTGCCGTCGGCCAACAGGCGGGAACTCAGTCGCTGGCAAAGACATCGGATCATGCATGGAGTCCTACTTTTTACGCCTTCAACAACAGCATGCGCGGCAAAGGCTTGAGCATGGAAGAGCAGGTGTTGTTATTGGCTGAGTTGGGTTTTGATGGCTACGAGGGTCACTCGATGGATGAGTTGCCGCAGATGATCAAGCTGCTCGACGTTGCCAAGTTGAAGATGCCGACCCTTTATTTCAAAGTAGACATCGACAATGCAGAGCAGCCATATGACCCGCGCATTGAGGAGTATTTGAAAACGCACTTAAAGGACCGCGGCATCATCTTGACGGTGCACTTGCACAGCAAAAAATTCAGTCGCTCCGACCCCAAAGGCGATGCCGTCGCTGTGCCCATCTTGCGCAAACTCGCCGACCTCGCCTTTGACCATGGCGCTCAAGTCGCCGTCTATCCCCACGCCCGTTTCTGGGCCGAACACCACGACGACGCGATCCGTTTATCCAAAAAAGTCAACCGCCGGAACTTCGGTGCTTGCTTCAACCTATGCCATTGGCTTTGCTTGGAGGGCCAAGCTGATTTACCCAAGCGCCTTGACGGCCTTGCACCCTATTTGATGTCCGTCAGCATCTGCGGTGCCGACGGCGGCCCCAAAATGGAAAAGCCGAATTGGAAGAAGTTGATTCAACCACTGGACCAGGGCAGCTTTGATAACCAAAAGCTACTGCAAGAGCTGCACAAGCGCGGTTATCGCGGCCCAATTGGCCTCCAGACTTATGGGATTCCTGAGCCGCCCAAACAACACCTCAAGAGGTCGATGGTGGTATGGAAGCAATTCCTAAAGAGTGATGGAAACAGGGATGTCGATCGATGAGTACTTTGGTATCAAGTGGGCTTCAAAAGCAATCGCCGCCAGCCAGTGGGTTTGACCGATTAAAGACGGTGATATGGGGCCCGTTGCGAGCCAAGCTTGGGCGTCTCCATCGAGGTCTAGATAGCCTTGTAGATTGGAGTACTGCGGGATTGGATAGTGGTTGTTCCAAGTCTCGGTGAGCAAAGAATCCACGGTCAGCGGTATCCAAATCTTGTCAAAAGTCGGCCCATTGCCGGTAGCGGACATGAGGACTTTGTAGTGAGCGCCAGCCGAGCTGGCGGGGAAGTCGATCTCTAAATCAATACGTCCACCCGTCGGCGTCGAGGTCACCGCAATTCCCTACCGATGCCCCAAGTTTGACTAGGCCATTGTGATCAAACCACTGCAGGAGAGTGTTGCCGGTTAACCCAGAAATCACTATGGGTGCACCGGAGATCCCAATCAGCAAATCATTGACGCCATCCCGATCCACGTCACCGGCGTTTGCCAGCGGGCCGTTGAGGTTATGGAATTTTCGGATCTCGAGACCTGTTGCCCCAGAGCAAAGGGTGATGTCGGGCGGATTGGATCGAGCATCGCGAATGGCAACGTCGGGTACGCCATCGTAGTCCACATCCCCGATGCCGATTGCGGTGGGTGTGGGCGAAAAAGGCCTCCCAGCTGCTCCATGTGTCCAAGAAGTGGGAATGAAGGACCTGGGTTTCGCCGCCCACAGGTGGCCGGTTTTGCGATTGATCCCAAGGAGAGACTGGAGTTTGGCTAGATATCAGGGCGACGAAGGAGAGCAGGGGAGCAAATACCATGACAATGGAACGACCCCAAGGTTGAGGGTGTCGCACCAATTTCCTAGGCGTAGCCTTAGGCCCGGCGTCGTTTAGTTGTCTCTTTCAGGCGATGGCGTTGCATCCGCCAGAACCGTAGGCGGCACTACGTAAGATTCAGTTGCAGCTCGACTTGGCTTCAAGGCCCGCGAGCGGGAGAGCATGAACCAAATCAGTGGCAAGACTCCACCGATGACAAAAACGGCGACTCCGATGCTTCGCAGCCAGGTCAGAGTTTGAAATACCGTTCCCCCTAAGTATTCCTGGGAACGGGCGTAAGCGTAACCTTCTTGAATCGACGCTTGCAGCTGGTGGAGGCCAACGGGAAACAGATCCAGCACTACCATCAACGCCAAACCAAGATTGAGAGACCAAAATACTCTTCTCAGTAATTTGGCATTCCAGCCGTCAGCTCCAATCAGCCAGCGCCCGCAGAAAACCATGGTGGCAACGGCAAGGTTGCCATAAACACCCATTAAGGCGGCATGGCCGTGGTTGACGGTTAAGTAAGTGCCGTGTTGGTAATAGTTGACCACCGGCAAGTTGATGATGAAGCCCATGACCCCCGCGCCCATGAAGTTCCAAAAATTCACTCCAATAAGGAATAGGAAGGCTTCGGACAAACCAAAGGTTGAGCGGCTACCCGATGACTTCTCGAGCGCTTTTACCGTGCTATTCGGCATATGGCGGAAGCGCCAAGCTTCGACCGTCAGCAGAATCAAGGGAACGACTTGGAGTGTCGACAGCACGCCGCCAACAGCCACGGTTTCGATCGACTTAGCGTTCCAGTAAAAGTTGTGACTGATGCCAATCAAACCGGTGCCCAAGAAAAGCACCGCCGCTAAATAAACCACCCTGGCAGCAACCATATGGCTGACGAAACCCATCAGGTAAAGAAAATAGGCGGCGATGATGGTGGTGAAAAGCTCAAAGAATGCTTCCACCCACATGTGAATGGTGCACCAACGCCAGAAGTCGGCGACGACAAAATTGGTGTCTGGATCGGCGACGAAGCTGGCGGTGAACATCAAAATCATGCCTGCAATCGAATAGACCATCCAATTCGGCAGCGACCATGACTGGCGGCGCAGCAACAGCGGCCATACTCCGCGTGTGGTGATGATGAACCAGACGACAAAAGCCAGGAATAGCAGGTAGTGATAGACGCGGCCAAATTGGGCGAACTCCCATCCTTGCAAACCTAGCCAGCGCCACGCATCGCCCAAGTAGCCACCTATACCGAGAGGAATGCCGATTACGGTGCCGGCCGCAACCGCAATGAGAAGCCAAAACAGTGCGTTAATCCATGCCAATTGGCCCTTGGGCTCCGGCCGACAAATAAGCGGTAAAACCCAAATGGTGGCGGCGAACCAACAGACCGCGATCCAAAGCACTGAAACCTGGGAATGCCAAGCACGGGAAACCGTCACCGGGATGATTTCTGAGAGGTCGAGACCAATGCCGGCAAAAGCAGAAACGAAATCACTGATGGCAAGCAAACCAGCCAGGACTTGTGCCCCAAAGAGCAGCGCGGCGACGACAAAGAATTTGTAGCAGGCACGCTGGGTTGGAGTTGGCTCGAAACGGCTGACATTCTCCTCGGTGGCCAACGGTGGGGTTTTGGAGCGTTGCGCTTCGAAAACGGCATCGCGGTCCATCTTGCCGTATATGTAGAAGACTAATCCCAGAGCCAGCATCAAAGCCAGGGCGCCAATCACACTCCAAAAAAGAATGCCCGAAGTGGCGGTGTTACCGGCCAATGGATCGTGTGGCCAGTTATGGGTATAGCTGTAGTCGAAGCCAGGCCGCTCCGCCGCGCAAAGCCAACCACCCCAATAGAAGAAGGCGGTTAAATCGGCAATCTCTTGAGGGTCGGTGATGTAGCCGTGGGGCGAAAAGACTTCGTCGCCGACCAGCTCCCCGCCGGAGCCGAATTTTTGCTGATAGTAGTTTTTGAGTCGATGGAAAGCGTCGGCCTGAGCGTGGCTAAGGGTGACGGTATTTTCACTGGCGTCATATCGATTGTTTTTGAGTTCCCTCTGGACCAGCGCCTGGACCAGGGCGGCACGGTTTTCTTGGTCTGGGATCTTTGCCAGCCATGCTTCGCTATAGCTTTGATTCAGCCAGCGGGCGGTTAGGTTCAAGGCTTCGGCGCTGAAATCAGGGCCGCGCATGCCGCCGTCGCCGAGATAACTGCCGTATTCCATCAGCCCATAGCGGAAAAAGACCTGTTGGCCGTCGGTGATCGATTTAGAAGAGAAAATCAGTTCACCGGACTCGCTGCGGAAATCGGCGAGAGGGGGAGCATATTGATAGGTTTTTACCCCGATGTAGCCAACAACAGTGAGACTCACTGCAAAGATCAGCACAAACACCTTCCACCAGTGTTTGCGCTTATCGATCCATTTCAAAATGTTCATGAGATGCTTGAGTAGACAAGTTAGCTTTGGGTAAAGCGAGGTTGGCCGAATACAAGCCGCAAAATTCTCCCAATCCCCGCGGCCACCATGCGCGCGCTAAAATGCGCGGCTCATGATCGACATCGTAGGCCTTGATTACCGCTACGGATCCCAGATCCTGTTCGACGAAGCGTCGCTTCGCGTCGAGGATGGCTGGAAGGTGGGTTTGATCGGGCCGAACGGTTCGGGCAAAACCACACTGTTTCGATTGATCACCGGCCAGGAAGTCAGTGAGGTCGGCGATATTTCGCTGCCAAATGGGGCGCGGCTGGGCTATTTTGACCAGCGCGTCGGCGAAATGTCCAATTGCTCGCCGGTGGAGCAGGCGATTCGCTGTGCAGGCCGGGTCGGGGAGCTGCGCGGGGTGTTGGAGGATCTGGAGCACCAGATGTCGGACCCCGACAAAATGGATGATCTCGATCGCCTGATGGCGGTTTATGCAGACCGGCAGAACGAATTCCAAACCCTCGGCGGTTACGACATTGAACCGCGTGCGGCGGAAATTCTCGGCGGACTGGGTTTCGACGATTACAAGCTCAACAATGACGTCGGCGCGCTGTCAGGCGGTTGGAAAATGCGGGTGGCGTTGGCGGGCATTCTGCTGCAAGCGCCCGACGTGCTGCTGCTGGATGAACCGACCAACCACTTGGATCTAGAATCGATTTTGTGGTTGGAGAATTTCATTGGTTCTTATCGCGGCACCGTGATCATGACTTGCCACGACCATGAGTTCATGAACCGCGTGGTCGACCGCATTGTGGAAATCGACGAAGGCAAGTTGCGCATTTTCCCGGGCGACTACGACTTCTACCTCGCCCAGCGCGAGTTGGAAGACACTCAGCGCCAAGCCGCGTTCGAGAAGCAGCAAAGCCACATCGAGCGCGAGATGAAGTGGATCAACTCGTTCCGCGCCAAAGCGCGAACTGCTGGGCAGGCGCAGAGCCGTTTGAACCGGCTCGAGAAGCTCGACAAACTGGAGGCCCCTCGCAGTCGTCGCCAGCGCTTGGTCTTTCGCATCCCCGAAACTGTTCGCAGTGGGAATGACATCTGCGTCGCCGACGGGGTCAGCAAGGCTTACGGCGACAACATTGTGTTTGTTGATTTGGAGTTTCACCTCCGCCGCCAAGAACGATGGGCAGTACTCGGCGTCAACGGTGCCGGTAAATCGACGATGCTGAAGCTGGTGCAAGGCGAAATTGAGGCCGACGACGGCCTGCTCAAGCGCGGCGCAAGTTTGAAGGTTGGGTACTTCGCTCAACACTCCACCGAAATCCTCAATTCGAAGATGACGGTGCTGCAAACGATGACTGCGGAATACCCGGCTGAGTCGGTCGGCAGTCTGCGCAAATGCCTAGCGTGCTTCGGCTTCGATGAGATCGATATGGACAAGCCGACGTCCTTCCTTTCCGGTGGGGAGCGCTCGCGCTTGGTGCTGTCGCGCATGCTCTACGACCCGCCGAACTTCTTGATCTTGGACGAACCGACCAACCACCTTGATGTCGAGTCCAAACAAGCACTGGTCGACGCCCTCGCTTCCTACAGCGGCACCATGCTCTTCGTCAGTCACGACCGGCACTTTCTCGACGCCGTCGCCACCCACGTACTTGAGCTAGAGGATGGCGAATCGAAGGCTTATTTCGGCGGCTACCAGAATTACATCGAGCTGTCTGGTCATGCCGCCCCAGGCGCCCCGGCTTAATCACCGATGGGGCGCCCGGTCGGCGGTCGCTTAATGGCTGCCGGCTTCGCCTTTATCGAAGTCGAACCAGAAGCTCATTTCCTTTTTGCCACGGTTGATCACGACGTCAACCTTGCCTTCAATTTTGCGCATGGCGCGGCGCAAATCGTTGCGGCCCTTAATCGAGGCTTCGCCGATGGAAATCAGCTTGTCACCCTTTTTCAGGCCAGCGGCAACTGCCAATCCGTTCGGTGTGAGTCGCTCGACGGTGATGCCGTCATCCGCCAGGAAGACGCCCATCCGCTTCGGCTTAGGCCCCATCATGTCATCACGTGGCACCATTGTGGACGCGTTGGCAAAGCGCCATGCAGCCGAGGCTACCACCCGCGAAGTGTAGTTTTGGTACTCCTCTTCGGCTTCCTCGTAGGTGTCGTTTTGAGTGTGGTGAATGTAGCCGTAACTGGTTTGGCCGCGCTGGTCCCAGAAGAAGCCAGGCGCTGGATTGGCCGCCGCGAGATAGGAGTCATGGTCCGAGCCGATGCCACGAGGAAGCGACTTCACGGTTCGTATCGAGAAGTGTAGATCGGTGTTTTCCAACTTGTGAGTGTGGTGAACAATTGGTGCGAACACTTCATTAAACATCAGTTCCATCGCCGGAGTGGCGTAAATGCCCGCACAGGCGTTGGTGCCGCCATCGTGAACCAGCACGCAACTAATCTTGTCCATCTCTTCAGGATGCTGCGCGATGTAAGCCTTGGAACCCAGCAAGCCTTGCTCTTCACCGGACCAAAGCATGAAGCGAATGGTGCGCTTCGGCTTGACGCCCATGCTCGACAGCAGACGGGCGGCTTCCATCGTCGTGCAGGTGCCGGTGCCGTTGTCCTGAGCACCGCGGGCGCCGTCCCATGAGTCGATGTGGCCGCCAATGATGACCAATTCATCGGATTCCCCAGGGATCTCGGCAATCACGTTGTAGAGCGGGATCGGGCCGCGCTTGAATTCATAATCGAGGTCAAACTCTGCGGCAACTTCGCCACCGGCTTCCAAGATTTCGTGCATTTCGGTCCACTGCGAGCGCAGCAGTTGAATGCCGAGACCGGAGGGAAGATTGTCGAAATCGATTCGAGAACGACCGCCGGTGTGGACCAGCTCGCCGCGGCCGGGGTAAAGCACGCCCAGGCATCCATTAGTCTCGACGAAGCGGGCGATTTGAGCACCCTTTGATTTGGCGTCGCTGCCAAACCGTGGGCGTGCCGAACTCAGCAACCAGCTTCCAGCGTAAGCGGAGCCGTCACCTTCCATTTCTTCGGCCGACGGCGCTAGCTTGACCGGTCCTCCGGTAGGGCCGTCGGTGCCTTGGGTCCAGGCGTTGGTGGTGAAGACCAGCGCCTTTTTGTGCGGCGTAGTCATGCGGCCTTTCATCACCCGACGGTTGAAGCCGACCGGGAAAGTTCCCCATTCTTCCATGCGGACGTTTTGCAAACCCCATTCATTGAAGCGGTCGGCTGCCCATTCACAGGCTTCGGTCAAGTTGTCCGACGAAGTCAGGCGAGGGCCGATGCCGTCAACCAACTCGGAGAGGTGGTCCATGGCTTGGATTTCTTCGACGGCAAAGATCTGATCCACGATCTGGTCCTGAGCTGGCAGGCCAGTGTTGGGTAGGGTTGCCGGGTTTTCGGCGGCGCTCTGTGCCATCGCCGCAGCGGGGGCGAGGGCCAACAGCAAGCCGGAAAAAATGGAGGTGGCGCGGAAAGGGTTCATGGGCTGTCCAGGATAGCGGAAAAACCTGGCTGGCCAAATTCGGCTGCAAACTGCTGTAACCAAATGGGGATGACTCCGTCTTCCTGGCGAGGAGGAAGGCCAATCCGGCTTTCCGTGT
>CAZMDZ010000146.1:0-9126 GCA_964565175.1 uncultured Planctomycetales bacterium | reverse complement strand
ATTCGTCGCAATTAGATATTTAGGGATATCTGAATATATAGACACCCTCGATTCAATTTTTCATATCGAGGTGGCTCATCTCTTGCCCGAAATCAAGGACTTAGGGCGGCAAAAAAACCGACCCTCCAGTTGGTGCCGACGCCCGACGCCTAAAAATTAAGACGGAATTCCACGATCAAGCTTTGGGTCGCCAAACGATCGTCTACCGGCAGCCCACCTAATGTGCCCCGCGGGATATCCGCAGTCGGATCCAGTTGCACATTTTCAAAACCCCGACGGTAGGTCAAGCCCACCGACCAGCGGCGGCTCACCGTCCATTCCATCCCTAATCCACCGGACCGCTCCTCCATCAAAGTGAAGCGAGTTGGCGCGTGCCATTCCTCGGGCAGAGGGTCAATGGCAAGCAAGGGAGCGACCGCATCGGGCCTGGGCAGTGGCACATCCTCGAGCCGGTCCAGACCCGTGTCGGGCTGATTGAGTCCCAAGGAAAGCGCGATCAACGGCATTTCTGCAATCCCGCTCCAGACCCCGCTAAGCGGCACAGATTGCGCCGTTGCGGGGGCCGTCGGCAGCAGTAGGAGCGCGGCGCCAAGGAGGGCTGCCGAGCGCAAGCTACGACGGTGTTTTCTGGGGGCGGTTTGCAACATGGAACTCTGGAACTTCGTTCCTGAGTCCTCTTATCGGGCCGCAAATCCTTTCACTTTAAGGAACTTCGATCGGAACTGCGGCATAACCAAGGCCGCCCGCAGCGCTCTGATCGGGAGTCAGACGAAACACGGAACGATCCGAAAGCTCCAACGCGCCAAGCACGCGGCTGGTCAACTCGAGCGTCGGCAGCTCGCGCACAATGGCCACGCGCTGCTCGGCCGGGCGACGCGTGGGAGTCCAATACTTCATGGTTGGTTCGGCCATTGCCGGATTCTCGAAATACGGCAGCAGCAGCACGCTGTTGTCGGCCATTTGAGCGGCGACGCGCTCGGGTAGGGCGCGTTTGTTGACCTGTTCCTTGAGTGGCACCAGGCGCACCACAAAAGCAATCGCGCCCCAGGCGACCACCGCCAAAATCAAATTGTTGCGCCAAGCTTTAGGCGCAGCTTGCAAGCACATCAGAAAGCCGACCACCAACATGCCCAGGCTTTCGACGCAATAAAGCGGCCCCAAGTAACCCCAATGGCCGGGATACCAATGCAGCGCGTAAGCCGCTGGTAGCAGCAAAGCAAAAACCGCCGCAGCGCCGCCGTCGCGCTTGCGATTGCTCCACAGCCCCCACCAAGCAATGCCAACGGCGCCCAACATGCCGCCAAAAGCAACTCCCCATCGACCGAGCTGGCGGATCATGCCTTCGAACCAGTTCGCGGTGCCGTAAACGTCGATGGCAATGCGGTCGGCGGGTTCGGCTCCCGGGTTGGACCACGGGCCAAAAGCTTGGGCGTAGACCTCGTAGGGCGAGAGCAACCAGTCCCCGGTTTGAGCGCGGTTGTAAGCCAGCGCCAAACCCAGCATCGGGAGACCGCCGAGGATTGCGCTGAACAGACCGCGCCATTTGGGAGCGCCCGGTCCGAACCACAAGCCAAGCGCCATGGCGGCGGCGAAAATCACGCCAGTCAGCGGTCGTCCAAGGAAGATCCAGCCAGCGCATAAACCGACTAAAAATGCACTGAAGCCAGGACCGCCTTTTGGATTTTGGCGCGACTTCAGCAACGCCCAGTAACCCGCCAAAGCCGCGGGCATGGTGAAGACTTCGGATTGAAACGAACTTTGAACGAGCAGGAAAAAGGGCGACGTCGCTAGCACCAGGGCGGCCAAACGCGGCTTGTTCAAACCAAAACGACGGCCGATCATCACAACCAACAGCAAATCGGCGATGCCTGCGAGGATTACCATCAACGGCGGCCAGCCGATGAGGACGCCGGGGGTCAGGGCCAACGAGGTGGCGGGACCGTATTTGGAATAACGCCGATCGACGTCGCGGTTTTCATGGACTTGGCGTTGGCGCAACGCAAAGTCCACCCATTCATTGCGCTGGACTGGGTCGGCAAGTTGGCCGTCGGCGAAAACTTCGGCCTGGTAGAGATAGGAGCGTTCGTCGTTGCTGACCGGCACGTCGTGACGCAGGTGCACGTAACCGGTGGGCACCACCAAGATCAGCAACGTCAACGACGCCAAGTGCAGCGGGGTATTGGCGCCACGCAGGTAGATCAGCAGCAACCCGCCGACCAAAACCGCGACGGCAGTGACCAAATCCCAGGTTTGGAAAATGTTTTCACCCAGCAAAGCAGCGAGCACTGTGGGGATTGACGCCAGCACCAGCGCCACCATCAACGTTCGCGGGGAAAGGGAGACCTTGGTTTCCATCTGCGGACAAGGCTAACCTAAGTGCATGGCGAATTCCGCAATTGCCCACCCGAGGCACCGACCCGGCCCTTGGGCCTTGGCACTGAAGTTGCTTCACAAACTGCACCTCCTTGGCGCGGTTTTGGCGCTGGCCTTCCTGGGGAAAATGATGATGGTCACTGGCTCAACCGGATTCGAACCGGATCGCCATGCCTATCCAATCATGGAATGGGATGGCGATCTCAACGCCGATTTCATCCTCGGCGCTTGGCGTCGGCCACGCGGCAAGCAGGTCGCGGTGTGGGGCTTGTATGACTATCGGTTGAAGCAACCCCTGAATGCGAATCATCCAGTCATTGTGCTTCTAAATAAGCTCCATCAAAAGGGGGTGCAATTGCGCGTTTGCTTGACCGACCTGGAGCAACCGGCACGTTCGCTGCTGCCGAAGAACATCAAATATTTCGACGATCCGGTGATCGCGGCGCGCGGCTGCAACGCGGTCATGCAGGTTCATCATCAAGCACCCTTTGACAATCTTGACTTGGTCGCCATTGCCAATTCGATGCCGGGTTATCTGTTTTTTGACCTCGCCCACAAAATCGAGTCGTACAAAGTCGACGCCGCTGGTCTGCAATACCTAGCCGTAGGCCAAGCCCAAGGCCCACCTTGGATGGATCCAGATCTGCTTGTATACATCGATCATCTACGTGAAAAAACTGCGGATGGCGACGCCATTCTGTTACTCCCCGTGATTTCGCCATCCACCGTTGCTGGCCGCGCACGTTGGTTCCTGCAGCTGAATTACCACCTATTCCCACGGCGCTTTTATATGTACGAGCCCCACGGAGCATCGGGCGCCAGCGTGCAGTTTCGCAAATGGGTGCTTGATTATCAAAAAGAAGAGCGATGGGCTGGTCCCAGCCGCTGGGAACCCAAACCAAGAGAATTGTCGAAAATCGGCGGGGTCGGCGCAGCGCGCGGGCTAGTCACAGACGAAATCCAAGCGATCCAAGATTACGGAATCCAATGGGTGACCTTTTTCACCATGAACTCCGACTTCCGCTTGCAAGACTGGGAAACCGTGACCGCCGCTGAAGCCATCAAGCGCTCGCGCAAGTCCTGATATGGACCAGCTACCCTTCTTCGCCGGACTATTCGTCCTTTTGCTTTCCTGGGCAACTGGCAAAGCTCTGCTACCCGACCGCAATCGTCTCGAGCGCAGCCGCTGGGAGGACTTCAGCCTTAGCTTCTTGCTTGGCACCGCCGTGGTAGTCGTACTAGGCAATGCCATTTTGGCCCTGGGCTTGTCGATGACCGTAGTCACCGCTGAATTCGTTGTGTTGGGCACCGCCTGTGCCTGGCTGAATTGGCGACGACGCGGCGCAAAGGTCGCCGTCACGGGCCTGCATCCAATATCGGTCATGCTTCTCGCTGTGCTGGCAATCGGATCGGTACTTGCCACCCTGGCCTTCCCGATCAATGAGTTCGATCCGATTTTCCACTTCGCCTACAAAGGCAAGATCCTGACTTTCGCCGGGACTCCGTTTGACGACGCACTCACCGGAATGCTAGATGCGAACGGCAACTTGGCAGATTACGGCCGCATAGCCACCCACCCGAATTACCCACTGGGTGTACCGATTTTGGAAGCGTTGGTCGCCAAGCTAAGCAGCTGGCATGACCGGTGGGTGCAGTGGCCGCTTGCTTTTTGGGCGGCATGCTTGCCCGGCGTTGTTTTCTTCGCTTTGCGTTGCATAAGCCTGGCCGCAGCCCAATTCGGTGCCATGGCCGCCGCCGTCACCCCGATGCTCTACGCTCGAAACATTGCCGAAGGCGGCTGGAGTGAATTGGACTTCGCTGGGTTAACCATGGAGATCACCCTGGGTGCGGGCGCCGATCTACCCGTTGCAGCTTTGCTGGCTTTGGCTTGCGCCTTGCTCCTAACAGGTGTGCGCCGCTCGATGATAGGACTGCAAATCCTTGGAGCGGTCTCACTGGCAGGAGCTGCAGTCATGAAGAATGAAGGCCAAGCGCTGCTCGGGGTCTTTCTACTCGCACTACTGGTCAGCGGTTTGCTTCTGCCAAGTCGTAAAACCGCAGCGCTGGCAAATGGCACTGCTGCCCCCAATCCCATGCGCTCCAACTGGTTGGTCGTCGCCGCAACGATCTTGGCATTGTCCCCTTGGCTTTCGCTTCGAGGAAATCTGCCAGCCATCGACGAAAATTATGGGCAGCACTTCACCGTCTCTAACATCCTGCATTACCTGGGCGGCGGCGAAGAATTGGTTGAAAAATCACCCAAAGCGATCGTTGGCCGCGACGCCGATCTGCTGGCCAACCCGCCAGCGCGAATGGACCACCTGCCCGGTTATTTCTGGGATGAATTCACCGATTGGCGCAGTTGGGGGTTGCTGTGGCTCTTGCTGCTGATCGCATTGCCATGGCGTCGAAGCGACCTAGCCGACCCCACCCGCCGGTGGCTCAGCGCGCTAGTCATTGGCGGTCTACTGCTGTACTTCCTCATTTTGCTTGTCACTCCCTGGTACCTACCGCTGTTGCGTGACAAGGGAATCCCGGAACGGCTGCTGATTCACCTGCTGGGTCCGATCAGTATCCTAATTGGCTGGCGTTTCGACATTTTTGGCCCAAGCACCCTGCAAACACCGCCGGAAGAAGCGACCGACACCAACGGCACCGAGTAAGATTTGGGCATGTTGGCCCGAATCAGAGCCTGGCAGTGGTTGCTGCTGATCCCGTCGCTGGCGCTCCCTGCCTGCGGCGACGCCCTCGACTCTCCCGACGACAGCCCGCCACCGATTAAAGCTAAAAAGCCGTCGGTGATTTTGGTGTCGATCGACTCGTTGCGCGCCGATCACTGCACGCCGTATGGCTACAAGCCGCTCTTCGCGCCCGAGGAACAGACCACACCGTTCCTGGATCGCCTGGCAGCCGAAGGCATGTTGTTCGAAAACGCTTCGGCGGCGTCGCCGTGGACTTTGCCCAGCCATATCTCGCTGTTCACCGCCCAATCACCGCGCGAACACGGGGTGCGTTTGGGCCGCTTGATGCTGCCCCACCAAACGCCAAATTTGGCCGCTCAGTTTGATCAAGCCGGATATCAAACCATCGGCGTATTTTCGGCACCGTTCCTGCACGCCGCTTACGGTTACGGTCCTGGTTTTGACGTTTACCAGCCGGCCGAGGAATACCTTCAAGAAGGCGCCAACATCAACGCCATCACCAATCCCAAGTTGAAGCAGATGATGCAGGTGCACGGCCTGGCCGATAGCACTTATGGCAACGCGCCGCGAGTCAATGAAATGGCGCTGCATTACTTGGAAGAAGCTGCGTCCAAAGAGGAACCCTTTTTCCTTTTCCTCCATTACTGGGACGTGCACTACAACTACGTGCCGCCGATCGAGCAAGCCAAGCGCTTCCTGCCTGACCACAGCGCCGCCGACGCCGCCCTCGGCGAAAACTTCACCCCGCCGCATGGGGATCAAGTCGCCAAGCAATACAGCGCCGACGAACTGAATCGCGTCAAAGCCCTGTACGACGCGGAAATTCGCAGCGTCGATGATGCGCTGGCTGAGTTGGATGCCAAATTGAAGGAATTAGGCATCGTTGACGAGGTCATTTTCTGCGTGATCAGCGACCACGGCGATCATTTTGGCGAGGAACACGAGGGCCAATCCCACATGTTTCACCACCGCACCCTCTATGAAGAGGTGATGCACGTACCGGTGATTATTCGTGCCCCAGGCAACACCCCCACCGGTAAACGAGTGGCGGGCACCATCGGTTTGTATGACGTCGGCCCGACTTTGCTGGACTTGGCAGGATTGCCCAAATGGCCAGGCCGCGACGGTCGGAGTGCACGTCCGCTGTGGGAAGAAAGCGAGCAGAACTTCGATGTGCACATGGACCTGCTGCACCCCGGCGAACCCACCGATTCGCAGGGATGGCGGCGCGGGCCGTTCAAGGTTATGTGGGAGCACGGCTGGGTCAATCCGCGCACTGGCCAGCAATTACGCGGCGAATCGCTGCGGGCCTTCAACCTGACTCAAGATCCGACCGAAATTAAGCCGATGACGGAACTTAATGAGCATGCTCAAGCCCAGGCTGCGGTCAGCGCGATGACCATCTTGGCCAACGGCATGCCCCTGGCGCCAACCATGGAAAAGCTACCCGACGAAGTGAACCAAGCCTTGCAGGACACTGGGTATGCCGATTCATTAGACCTGTCTGAAAAAGACGGAGAATAGGCCGCGAAGCTACAATTTCCGGCTGTCCCCTCCCCACACACCTGAAGAAACATGCGAATTGCCGTCGTCGGTACCGGATATGTCGGACTAGTTGCGGGTACGTGCTTTGCCGAGATGGGCAACCACGTCACTTGCGTCGACATTGACGAAGAAAAGATTGCCCGCCTGATCCAGGGCGAGATTCCCATTTATGAGCCAGGCCTGTCCGAACTGGTGCTTTCCAACCACAGCCACGGCCGTCTTGAATTCAGCACTTCGCTGGTCGACGCCGTCGCCGATGCTCGCGTCGTTTTCATTGCCGTGGGCACTCCTCCTGGGCCGGATGGCTCGGCGGACTTAAGCGCCGTTTACAAGGTTGCTGGCGACATCGGTAAAGCTGCCAACGGTCCGAAATTGATCGTCGATAAGTCGACGGTTCCGGTTGGTACAGCGGCTCAGGTCAAAGTGTTGGCCAATGAGCAAAGCGAGTTCCCAATTGCGGTTTGCTCGAACCCGGAATTCTTGAAAGAAGGCGCGGCGATTGATGACTTCATGAAGCCAGATCGCGTCGTCATTGGCGCTGAATACGCCGAAGATTTCGAGATCATGGACGAGCTCTACGCTCCGTTTGTACGCAACGGCGCACCAATCCTGCACATGGATCCAACCTCTGCCGAAATGACCAAGTACGCCGCCAACGCAATGCTGGCGACCCGCATTTCGTTCATGAACGAGGTTGCGCGGATTTGCGATTTGGTCGGCGCTGATGTTTCCAACGTGCGCCGCGGCATTGGCTCGGATGCCCGAATTGGCAAGCCATTCTTGTACCCGGGAATCGGTTACGGCGGTTCTTGCTTCCCGAAGGACGTCAAAGCGATCATGGCAACTGCCAAGCAGAACGGCTATGAGTTCCAGATTTTGGAAGCAGTGGAAGCCGTCAACCAAACGCAGAAAGGCTTGATGGTCGAGAAGGTCATCGACATCTTTGGCGAAGACCTGAGTGGATTGACCTTCGGCTTGTGGGGCCTGGCGTTTAAGCCGCGCACCGACGACATGCGTGAAGCTCCGGCCATTACCATCGCTCGCGAGCTGAAGGCACGTGGTGCTTACCTTAAGGCCTGCGACCCGGAAGCGCTGGGCACTGGTCAAGCCGAGATCGGCAACAACATTGATGAGTACATGGAAGACATGTACACCGTCGCCGACGGCTGCGATGCGGTGATTGTCTGCACCGAGTGGAACGAATACCGCAACCCGGATTTCGCCCGCCTCGGCAGCTCGATGAAGCGCAAGCTGATCCTGGATGGCCGTAACATTCTGCTCGAGCGCGAACTGATGCTGCATGAGTTTGATCGTTACGGCGTTGGCATTCCGCCGATTTTGAGCAGCTCGAAAGTGAAGCAGTAAGTTTTCACCAACTGCACCAAGCCACCTGGGAACCTAATTTCCCAGGTGGTTTATTCTTTGGGCACAACATCCAAAATCTCGATTCAATCCAAACCGAATAAATAGCTACTTGAATCAGGATGTTTGCCCCCTGTCTTGACCTGCAAATTGTTCTTCCCTTTGCGAAACTTATGCAATCTAAGGTCCAGGCCACCGCTAGGTGAAACCCGACCGCAAGAAGGGTCTATCGGATCAGCGATTGTTCCCTGCATCCTCGGCTATTACCGCCAATTCCAATGCTGACATCGGGCGAATCAATCTCCAGCGGCGAATCCAATTCATTCTCCAGTGACGAGAGTATGCACTGGCATCCTTCTTGGTCTGCGCGCTAGGAGACTTCGCTTCTGAGGAATAGGGCAGCTTCTCTTTGGAACAGATGCCGCTGCTCGGGGTAATGCTGATTGAATTCAAATTCGGCAATTGCCGCAATCGCAAAAAGAGAGCAGGTCCCTCTACTCCCTTGAGCCCGGGCACCGCGGTAAAGCAATCGATCAGGTCGAAGGTCCGCCGTCGCCAGCAATCCCACTTCGACCTTTTTGGCTCCCTGTTGGGGGTCAGATGAGCAGAAAGAGGAGCCGCGGCAGACTAGGATCATGCACTGCCGTTGGCCAGTTAGCCTACGCGATTGCTAGGATTGCCAGCAATGATCCTCCAAACCATTTGTACCGCGTTGCTGGCCTTCGGTCAAAGCCCGCCGCCCAACATCATCCTGGTGATGACTGATGATCAAGGTTGGGGGGACGTTGGCTACAACGGACACCCTCATCTGCAAACGCCGCATTTGGATGAGATGGCGGCGTCGGGGGTGCGGCTTGATCGTTTTTATGCGGCGGCGCCGGTTTGCTCGCCGACGCGGGGCAGTTGTTTGACGGGGCGCCACCCTTATCGATACGGCGTGCATTACGCCAACACTGGACACCTGCCTGAAGACGAGTTCAACTTGGCGGTTTATTTGCGCGATCACGGCTATCGCACCGGGCACTTTGGCAAATGGCATTTGGGGGCGATGACGGCAACCGAAAAAGACGGAAATCGCGGCGGTACAAAGTTTGCCGCCCATTTTGCACCGCCATGGCTGCGCGGTTTTGACGTTTGTTTTTCG
>CAZMDZ010000145.1:0-9151 GCA_964565175.1 uncultured Planctomycetales bacterium | reverse complement strand
ATTGCCATCGCTCGTTCCACTCCATAACAGGCGTAAAAGAACCATCGGTTCAACGGTGCCCGCTTCATCGGCTGATCCAAAAACCAATCCTTTTCTGCTCGAACCAGAGCGAGATCCAACACCTTTTGCAATCGTTTCTGCAGCTTTGGTTTCCATCCATGGCGTTGCAACACCTTCAAGCAACACGCGCTACTGGCAATGCCCGATAAGACCATGGTCGCATTTGGATCCGTATTCGGGTAATAACCCCAACCGCCGTCGTCATCGGCTTGGCGAATCAAAAACTCCGACGCCCGCAACCAAAACTCCTCATCCGTTTCAAACCCATAATGATCCAAAGCTTCCAGGCCGACCAAGCCATATTGATGGTTGGACATATCCCCTGTGACATCCCGACCGCGATCCGCTTGATAGGTAAAGTATTGCCGCGGGCCATAATTCAGAACCTTTGCCGCCCGTTGAATGCGCGAGGAAAACCCAACTGGATCGATTGACGTCAGCAGCAACACGCGCAGTGCGGCGTCATAAATCGAAACCGGTTCATCACTCTCCAGAAAATGTAAGCTGAGCTGAATCGCCGCATGTTCCTTCGGCAAACCGGATTTATACAACGCATAGCAAGCCATCGCGGTGGTGCCACCGGTATACATTTCGTGCCCCGCCATCCGCCACGAGCCGTCGGCGTATTGGCGGGGCAGTAAATATTCCACACCCCGCGCGATGGCAGCCTCGACCGGACTCGATTGTTCCATTTTCGACGGCTCACCATGGGCGGCAACTTGCGCCACCGTCGCAAGCCAACAAAGGAACATCAGCCCAAACCACGTTCGAAGTCGTCTCATTTCACTCTCCAGTCATTCTTGTCACCAAGAAGACGGAGAGCGAGCCAAAAGGTAACACCGAACTTCCAAACCCACGGAATCCGAGTGCTCTAAAATCCCTATCCATGCAGCCCGCGCCCGACCTCTACGAAGAAATCGTCCGCCTGCGACGATTAGGCCAGCCAGCTGCCCTCTGCACCGTGATGCTGTCGAAGGGCAGTACCCCCGGCAAGGACGCAATGAAAATGCTCGTCCGCGCCGACGGCAGCACCGTCGGCTCGGTCGGCGGCGGCTGCGTAGAAGCCGACACCATTCAAATGGCGCTGGAGTCCATCCGCACTGGTGCTGCCCAAACCCAGAGCTTCCGCCTCAATCAGAAGGACCTGCCGGAGTCCGGATTGATCTGCGGAGGACAAGTCACAATCCTGGTGGAATCCGTGGTCCCTCCTGTCCTCGTTTTGTTTGGCGGCGGCCACGTTGGCGCAGCGGCCGCTCGTGTCGCTCACGAAGCCGGATTCCGCGTCCTTTTGTGCGACGATCGACCTGAATACGCCGACCCCGAGCATCACACCAGTGCCGACGACTGTTTTGCTGGACCCTGGGCCGACGCCGTCGCTCGGATCGCTCCAGCCACCAATCATTACTTAGTCATCGCCACCCGCGGTCACAACGATGACGCCGAAGTCCTCCGGTCGGTCCACTCCAGCGGTTGCAAACCTCTGTATCTCGGCATGTTAGGTTCTAAGGCAAAGAAGGCTACGCTGGACCGCTTGCTCGAAGACGAGGGCATTCCAAGCGACTGGCTGGCCGGGGTTCGCACTCCAATCGGTCTGCCCATCGGCGGGAAATCGGCCGGTGAAATCGCCGTTTCGCTGGTCGCCGAGCTCATCCAAATCCGCCACAGCGCTAGCGCCAAAGTCGCCAAATAGGCACCAGCCAGCCGTTAACTAGGCGCCACCCAGCCACCAAATAGGCGCCACCCAGCCTAGACTTCCGCCCCAAACCAACCCCAATCCCGGCGGCAATTCCTTCCTGATTCTGGCCACGAAAGGCGTCACCGCCAGCCAGTTTGACGGTATTCCGGGCACCGGGCTATCCTGTCAGGCCCCCAAGCGGTACCACCCGCTGCAAAACTGTTTTCCCCATGCTGTCAGCCTTAACTGCCACCATCATGCTCGCCCTTGCGGCGGCACCGCAAAACGAGCTTGAACTGACCTCGGGCAAAGTGCTCAAGGTCAAGCGCATCAAGTCAGAAACCTACAAGGAAGTCACCTACCAAACCATGGGTGGGGGCGACAGCAAGAAGGATTCTGGGCTGATCATCGCGATTCGCCACGACCTGACGCCAAAGCCGCTCGACGAATACGCCCTGGCGATGGAGCGCATGGAAGCCGGTAATTTCCGAGATGCGGTCCCGCTGTTCCGCGAAGTGCTCGCCGACGAAAAGCTGCTCAAGCGTTCCAGTTACGCCTGGGTCAAACAGCACTCGCTCTACCGTCAAGCCAAGTGCATGTTTGCCCTCGCCGACATGACCGGAGTGGCCGCAACCGTCGACAAGCTGCTCACCGAAGTCCCGGACACCTTCTTCTATGCACCAGCGTTGATGATGAAGGCCGAAGCGATGGTGCTGGCAGAAAAGAACGCCGAAGCCAAAAAGGTCTTCGAGCAAATCACTGCCGACGTCGCCAGCAAGGGTTTGCCGGAGCGTTGGGCCCGGGAAGCTGAATTGGGTTTGACCTTGCTCGATACCAGCCTGTCTGGCAAATCGAAGGAACGCGCCCTCGCCGGGATCGCCGAGAAGAATGGTTCCAAGTTCCCAACCGTTGCCAGTCGCGCCAACGTTGGCGTCGGCAACGTGATGGTGGAAAGCAAGCAGTACGACAAGGCTCAGCGTTTCTTCGAGCGCATTGTTCGTTCCGGTCAGGCCGACGCATCGACCTTGGCTGCCGCTTACGCTGGCTTGGGTGATTGCCACTACTACCGCGCCATGGGCATGGAAAAAGATCCGGCTGGCCGTCGCGAAGAATTTAAGAAGGCTGCCACCAATCACCTACGCGTGATTGTCATGTACAAAGAAGCCGTCGGCCTGGTGCCGCGTTGCTTGTACTTCTCCGCTCAGGCAATGCTGCAAACCGGCATTCCAGAGGCCTCGCAAAACTTCACCCAGTTGGCGAGCCGCCTCAAGCGAATTTACCCGAACTCACCGTGGTGGAGTCGATTGGCCAAGGAACGCAACCTGCGCATGTAAGCGCGGGCAACCGACGTCAGCCCAAGCGGGCGCGAGATTGGATCTCGCGCCCGCTTTTTTTTATCCACAGTTTCCAGAGTTTTCCCCGCATCCACACGTGTAACTATCACGCACATGCTCCGTCTTGTTTGATGCCGGGGGATCCGGCAATCAATCATGGAGTTTGAATACCGTCAGTGGTCGGAGCAGCTGCAGCGCTACTTGCTAGCGCGAATCGGCGATCCGGAATTAGCCGAGGAAATTGTGCAAGAAGCACTCTTTCGTCTGCTGTGCAAGCGCAGTCAGGGCAAGAAGATCAAAAACCCACGGGCGTGGTTGTTCCAGACGGTGCGGAACCTTGCCGTCGACGTCGTCCGGGCCAATTTGCCGATGTCGCTGGGCTTAGAGGCGATGGCTAAGTTGCCGGACCCTAACTCCGTGCCGCAAAGTGAGGAAGTGGTGCATACCCGAGTGGGAGAAGCAGGGCGCCAAGAAGTTTTGGATCTGATCCCGGAGGTCTTAGATCAGTTGTCTAGCGATGATCGGGAAGCGTTGGTTGCGCGCTATCGCTACGGCGTGAGTTGCCGCAAAATGGCGGTTTTAGCGGGGATCAGTTTGGGCAACGCCAAGGTCCGGCTTTATCGCGCACGGAAACGGGCAGAGAAAGTATTAGAGAATCAATTGACCACCGAGGTTGGGGAATGAAAGTCATGTTTGTGGCGGCTGTAGTGGTGGCATTCCTGTGGTTGGAGTGGTTGATGAGCCGAGAAGCTGGGGCTGATGGCAGTGTGATTGCTATGGGCCAACGCCCCTTCCGTGCGGCGGTTGGCGGCGAATCGCAAGGTGCCGCTCCCCAGTTGAGCAATGGTCGCAATGGTTTGGTCGCACCCCGCATGCCGCGGTTGCCGTTTAAGCTGCCCAATTTGCAGCAGCAATACGCTCAAGCCAAAACCAGGATCCGCCAAATCACTGCGGGCACGGTGGGCAGCAAGGGCTGGCGTTTGCAAGAGGCGGTTCTCGCTTGCCGAGCGGTCAATAACTATTGGCCAGGTCGAGGGTCAATGCAGGCCGAGGCCGCCTATCGCGAAGGCGAATTGTGGTTACGGTTGGAGCAACCTGGCGACGCGGTGGCAGCCTTTCATACCTGCATCGATTCCGCTCAAAGCCAGCCTCTCGAAGGCAGCGAAGGCAGCGGAATCGAAACCGACAACCACCAATTGGTCGGTGTTTCCTTTGCCCCACGGGCGCGATTGCAGCTTGCGCACATTGAACGGCGGGCGGCCCGCTTGGGCAAGGCGATTCACGGTTATGGCCTGGTCGAGCAGGAGCCGTTCGCCACTTTGCGCCAGCGCAACGACGCCGTGGAATGGCAGGGTCGTTGCTGGTTGGAATTGGGACAGTGGAACTTGGCGGCGTCGGCGTTTGCGCGTTGGAGCTTGCAGGCCGAAGGGCCATTGGAACAAGTGCGCGCGACGGACTGGCAAGCCCAGGCTCTTTTGCGCGCCGATCAAATTACCCGCGCTGAGGTCCTGCTCAGTGAGCTGCACTCGCGGCTACGAAAACGCAGTCTGGAGCCGACTGCCGAAGGTCGCGACCTGTTCGAAGCCTTGGGCAGGATCCGTGCCGAAGTCCAGTTACGTGCGGTGCGCCAGTTCGGCAAAGACCATGGCAATCGCTAGCTGATCGGTGTGGCTCATCGACAATCGAAAGCGCGCAATCCCATGCTGCTCTGCCAGCTCAGCGGTACGCCCAGAAACCTGGATCAGCGGAGCGGTTTTGCCGTCGGAAATTACTTCGATCTCGTCGAAGGCGACACCGTCGGTCCAGCCGGTGCCGATGCTCTTCATTAGCGCCTCCTTGGCAGCAAATCGAGCGGCAAAATGCACCGCCGGTTCCGCCCTGGATTGGCACTCGTCCCACTCTGCTGGGGTGAAGACCCGTTCTCGCATGCGCTTTTCGCTGCGTTCCAAACTACCGGCAAAACGGGTGACGTCGACCATGTCGATGCCAATGCCGGGAACGGAATCCGGAAGCTGCGGATGCATGGCGCAAGCATAGCGTGGCCGAAAAAAATGGCCCGATGATCGCTAGCTGAAAGTGGGTGGAGCGATGCAATTCGTCCTGGAAACAGGCACAATAGAGGGTTCATGACCGCCGCTATTTTGGAAGGACTCAACCCGGCCCAGAACGAGGCCGTCAACCACTTTGACGGCCCGCTGCTGATCCTGGCGGGCGCGGGTACCGGCAAAACACGCACCATTACCCGGCGCGTGGCGCACTTGGTATTAAATCAGCAAGTGCCACCGGGCCGGATCTTGGCGATCACCTTCACCAATAAGGCGGCGAAGGAAATGCGCAATCGCATTGCCGAATGGGTGCCGCACACTGGGATTTGGGTGGGGACCTTCCACGCAACTTGCGCGCGAATGCTGCGGCAGGATGCGGAAGTCGTCGGCCGGACGCGGAATTTTTCGATCATGGACGTCGACGATCGGCGCAAGATGCTGCGCCAGATCATCAAGGACCAGGGTTGGGATTTGACTGTCTACAAGCCGCGCAAGATTGAACAATTCATTTCAAGTTGGAAGCAAAAAAGTATGGGGCCGGAAGCCGCGGGCGAAGAGGCTTCGTTGTTTGGCTTGGAGTTGGAGCGGGCGGCGTTGGTTTACGGCGAGTACGAAAAGCAATTGGCCAAGTCCGACGGACTCGACTTCGATGATTTGCTGCTCAAAGGGTTGGAGTTGATTAAGAGGGACGCGGTTGGCGCGCGGCGTTGGGTCGATCGTTTTGAGCACATCTTGGTTGATGAATACCAAGACACCAACGACTTGCAATACAACTTCGTCAAGCTGCTATCTGAAGCGCACAAGAACCTGGCGGTCTGTGGGGATCCTGACCAATCGATTTATCGATGGCGTGGCGCCGACATCGGCAACATTCTTCGCTTTGAGCAAGATTTTCCAGGGACGCGCACGATTCGGCTTGAGCAAAATTATCGATCGGTTGGCAACGTGCTCAAGGCGGCGCAGCATGTGATTCGCAACAACCGTTCGCGCAAAGAAAAGGAACTGTTCACTGATCGCGAAGATGGGCCGGCCTTAATCATGCAAGACGCGCCAACGGAAGATGCCGAAGCGGAGGCCGTCGCCCGGACGGTGGCGCGCTGGGTGCAGGAGAAAACGCCATTGCGCGAGATCGCCGTGTTTTACCGCACCAACGCCAGTTCACGAGCATTGGAGGCGGCGTTTACTCGGGTGCAGGTTCCTTACCAAGTGGTGGGTGGCTTGTCCTTTTTTGAACGCCGCGAAATCAAAGACATGATGGCATATGCGCGTTTGCTGATTAACCCGCGCGATGAAGTTTCGGCGTTGCGCGTGATCAATACGCCGCCGCGCGGAATTGGCGAAACCAGTATCGGTCGCATTCGTGCTGCTGCTCAAGAACATGAAGAATCGGTGCTGCACGTCCTGCGTCGCGACGAAGTGCGCACCGCGCTGCGCGGACCGGCGAAAAAGGGCGCCTTGAACTTCCTGAAAGTTGTCTTTGACGCCCAGGACAAAGTCGAATCGGCCGAGATGGCTTTGCGCACCTTGATGGACCGCACTGGTTATCGGCGTTTTGCCGACAGCTTGACCGCCACCGAAGACGTCGACCGCGGCGAGAACCTCGACGAACTCCTTGCTTTTGCCGCCGAGTACGATGCCCGCGAAGGCGGTGGGTTGCGCGGTTTCATGGAAGAGATTTCGCTGCTGACAGATGTCGATCGCTGGGAAGACGAAGCCGAGCGCATTTCGTTGATGACGGTGCACGCTGCCAAAGGCTTGGAGTTCGATCGCGTTGCTGTGGTTGGATTGGAAGAAGGTCTCTTCCCACACGCCCGCTCCTTTGAAGAAGACGAAGGATTGGAAGAGGAGCGTCGTCTGTTTTACGTGGCTTTGACCCGCGCCCGGGAAGAGCTAAGCCTCAGCCACAGCCGGATGCGCTTTCGCACTGGCTTCCCCGGGCCGCAGTCGCCGTCGCGCTTTCTCGACGAATTGCCCGAGAGTGTTTTGCCAGATCACCAGTTCAGCCAAGATCTCGCCGAGCAACATTTCGACGAAGATCGCTGGGAGGATGGCGAAGAAGCCGAAGACGAAACCTTGCGCCCCGGCGATTTAGTTTCCCACCGGGTTTTCGGCGAAGGCACGGTGCAGCGCGTACTTGGCAGCGGCATCAATCAACGGCTGGTTGTACTCTTTGACGAGACCCAGCAAGAGCGCACCCTGCTTTCCGCTTACGCCATGTTGGAGAAACTGGTTTAACCGTGGACAAAATCAAAGAACTGCTCGCCACTTCGTGCGGCCTCGGCTACGCGCCGGTCGCCTCCGGCACTTTTGGCACTCTTGGTGGCGTTGCCCTGGCCGCGCTGTTCGGCTGGACTTGGCCCGAGCATTATCTGTGGCTTTGTCTGGTTACAGCCGCTGTGTTGACTTGGATCGGCACCCCAATCGGCAATTGGGCTGAAAAGCGTTACGGCCGCAAGGACCCGGGAGAATTTGTCCTCGACGAGGTCGCCGGTTACTTGGTTGCCGTAGCTTGGGGCACCTTCCTCGGCTGGCCGCAGCTGATCGCCGCCTTTTTCGCTTTCCGCCTGACCGACATCGTCAAACCGGCGCCAGCACGGCAGATGGAGAAGCTGCCCGGCGGCCTCGGCATCATGCTGGATGACATCATCGCGGGCTTGTGGGCACTGGCTATCATGGTTGCTCTCTACACCTGGGCGCCCCAGCTCTTTACCCCCTAACGGGCCAACCGCCCCACCCCCACGGACCCCCATCCGTCAACTTTCGATTGCGCGACAAGGAACACCCCGAAGAATCCGGCACAGTTCGCACGCCGCCTGGCATGTCGCTGGCGACGCGATTTACGGTCGGCTTGGGTTTCACCGCATTTGCCATCGCACTGGTCGCAGGCTTTTTCCTGCTGCAAGGCGCCGATGGAGTGTTGAAGGACAACACTCAAAACTCGCAGCAGTTGATGGCTGCCAAAACGGCCGAGATGATTGCTGCAGGCGCGAACCCTGGGCCAATTTCCGGCAAACAGTTGTCGGCTCCGCCAGGAATTAGCCTGCAAACTGGCAAGGGCTCGGTCAAAACCGAAAATGGCGATCGCCAGGCCCAGATCTATCAAATCGAAATCAAGGACCCTGACCCGGCTATGGTCGAGCGCCATCTGCTTTATGCGCCGGTCGAGCAAAACGCTAGTGCCAAAGACGAGCTGCTGATTTTGATCGTGCTGGTTTGCGGCGGGTTGGTTTTGGGCACGATCATTTTCGGCGCCATCGCCGCCCGTAAGGTGGCCGAGCCTTTGAAGGCCATGGTCGACGATGTCATGGCGATCAGTCGCGGCCGTTTGGATCGGCGCGTGCATGCCGAAGGCGCGGTCAAAGAGGTTGCTTTTCTGGCTCGAGCCGTCGACCGCATGGTGCGCGATTTGGTGGTCGGCCAGGAGAATGAAGAAGCGCTCGAACGACGTCGGCGCGAGGCGGATTCCTTGCGTGAATTACGCCGCAACTTGCAGCCGTTGAGTTCGAATGCGCCGTTTGGCTACAAGGTTGAGACCCTGGTGGTCGAGGCGGCGGGCGGCGGAACCGGTGATTTTGTCGATTCTTTGCAGGATTCGAATCAACACAACACCTTGGCGGTCGGTTCGACTGCCAACCGCGGCATGCCTGGCGCCCTCCTGATGGCGATGACCCGGGCTTATCTGCGCGGTTGGATTTTGCAGGGCGTTTCGCCTGCCGAAGCTTGCGTCGGCACCAATGCTTCCCTGAATCGGGATTTGGCCAAAGGTTTGTACGCCTCCGCCGTGGTGCTGAAACTGGATCCAGAGCAAGGCTCCATCGAATTAGTGTCGGCTGGCCACAAAGCTCCCGCGATCAAATGGGATGCAGGCGCCGGCCAGCTGCGCAAATTCCAGCCCAACGGCATTGCACTGGGTTTTGATGAAGGGCCAATCTTCAAGAAGTCGCTGGAAACGGTGGCGATTTCGCTGAAACCTGGCGATTCGGTATTCCTGTTTTCACCTGGTCTTTTCGCCTGCAAGAACGCCGCCGGAAAGCAGT
>CAZMDZ010000144.1:264-9186 GCA_964565175.1 uncultured Planctomycetales bacterium | reverse complement strand
CAGCGGTTATTCCCCTGGCAGCTCCGAGCCTTTTGTGCTCGATAAGGATCAAACTCTGCCGGTTGACATCCATCTGTGCACCGCTGCTGCCATTCGCGGGAAGATCTATGGCAATACCGAACACATGGGGCGGCTGCGCTTATTGGCGATTTCAGAGATGGGTCGCGTTTACACCGCAACCATCGCCAGCAATCACGTCGGCTCGTCGGTAAGCGAGCGCGATTATGCCTTGGAAGAAATGCCGCCCGGGCAATACCGATTGGAGTTGTATGCATCAAACGCCACGCCGCAGGGCGGCTGGGGTCGGCCAACTGGACCGATGTTGTGCGACCCGGAAATCGTCACCCTGGCTGCGGGGATGTTGGAACACCGCGATTTGTACTTGGACTTTGAGCAACTCGCCGCCATCGACGGCACCGTTTTGGTCAACGGCCAGCCAGCCGCCGATTATCGAGTATTTTTGGTACCCGCCGGACTGGAAGGTTCGGAGAATAAAGAACAACGCCAGCAAACGATGGATCGAGTGCGCTCCACTAGCAGCAACTTCGATGGCAAATTCATCTTCGAAGGGCTCGCCGCCGACGAATTTTGGTTGGTGCTGGCGCCGCCGCTGCAAAGCAGCAATGGCAACGTTGGAGTCACTGGCTTAGTCGGCAACGCTGGCGGCTTTGTCAACGACGACGGCCCACGCGGCTTGGCCCGCAGTCATGTGGAACTCGACGATGGCGAGCGCTTGCAGCACCACTTCCACCTGCAAACTTCCACCTTGGCGGGCGTCGCCATGCGCCCCACTGCCGATGGACCGGTGCCGTTGGGCGGCGGAATGGGCTACCTTTTTCCAGGCAAAGAACACGCCGGTGTTCGCCGCTTCACTTTTTCCATCCGCCCCGATGGCAGCTTTTTTGTTCCGGCCATTCCGGTGGGCAATTGGATCGTGGATTTGCGCAGCGGGCGGTTTCGTTTGAAAAAAGAATCGGTACTTTTGACGCCTGGCGGCGTAATGAAGCGCGAATTCGTGCTCAAACGAACCAAAGACAAGGACAAAAAGTCCAAGAAACAGTAGATTGCTAACGTGCTGACCTGGCTCGCCCGCCGCGCCAAATCGCTGCTATTCCTTTTAGCAGTGGTGCTTGTGGCCTTGGGCATCGGCCACTTGGCGGCCAACCCTAACCTGGAACCGCCGCGCAACCAGTTCGACGAAATCCTGCTGCGACCTTCGATTGAGTCGCCTGAATTCCTCGAAGTTGCCGTGCAACTACCCTCCGGTGAACCTGCTGTGCATGCCCTGGTCGTCATGCTCGAGCCGGAGTTGACCGCGGCCTTCACCGACTCCAGCGGCAACGCTCAACTGGCCTATTTCCAAGCCGGTTCATTCCGCCTACAGGCCTTCCTGCCGCATCATGACCTGCTCCAAATCGGTCCCGCCCCGGCGGAAGACGTCGCTATTTTGCAACTCAAAGAACGCAGCATTCAAGAATTACCGCCACTCTTGCCGCAAACTCTGGTTCGATTCGATCTCGAATTGCAAACCACAACCGGTACGCCGTTGCCCAACCTTTTGCTCCGCGCCGTTCAGACGCAAAGCAACACCCTAGCGCCCTGGGTTTCCCTGGCCGACGCCGACGGCTGGGCGCGGATTGAAGGAGTACCGGAAGAGGAACTCCATATCCAAGCCTATGCTCCTGGCATGCCCATCGACCCGGCCTGGTTGCTAGCAGAACGCACTTATACTCCTCGCGACGGTGCTGATTTGATCTGGAAAATTCCCGTCGCCAAACTGATTATCCCCAATCTTCCGCCCGGTGAACTGCTCTATGGCGAACGCCTCCAACCCTACGCTAAACTACCGTTGATCCGGGTCCCTGCCAACGGCATCGCCAAGTTCCCAGTCGTTCCATCAGGTTTGTATCAGTTCAAAATTGGCGACCGCGAATTCCAAGTCGAATCGCGCTGAAGATTCACAACTGAATCTGCGAGTGGCGAGAAGTCTTCGCCACCACAAACGATGCCCCTGCCTCGATCAGGAACATCCGCCTCCGCGCTTTTTCTTTTTCGCCGGAGGTGCAGCGCCCTTTTTCCGTGGGGGAGGTGGCGGCGCGCCTTCTGCCAACGGGCTGTTGCCGCTCATCATCATGCGGTAAACATTGCCAACGCTGGAAGTAGATTTTTCGTTCAAAATCACGCGCTGCCATTGATCACTTCCGCCTCGCAAGACCTGGGCGTTGATTTGCAATTCACGCAGCACGCTGCGGACGGCGGCGGCATCAGCGATGCCATCGACTCGGCTTAAGCCTTCGTTTTGGTCAACTCCAAGGTTTTGGCCGACGCCAGCGTCAATCAGAATCACTGGTCGATCCAACGGCAATTCTGGTCGAGTGCGCGCGTTGATCAATACGCTGGCTTGCGTATGCCAGGCACCGGGAACGATTTCACTGGCATCCTCTCCACGTAGGTCGATGAGGAGGTAGTCGCTACGTCCTTCGATCATCCAGGTGGCGAGCTCTTCGACGCTGATCTCAGCGCTTTGCTTCGGAAATGGTGCCAACGCTGCATCCAAGCTAGTCATGGCGCGAGCATTTCCAGGCCCGGCGAACTGAATGACGGCAACCAATAAACCACCGAAGGCGGCAGTGCTCATCGCCGCTTTGGCTTTCCCCGGAATTCGGATCGGCTTGTTGGCGAAATGGCGTTCGCCCCAACCGACTGCGGTGAACGCGGCAACCGCCATCGCCACCACCATCAGCACCACCCAACCGGTGGAGATCCCCATCCAATCCGCCAAGCTGACGCGACCCATTTCACCCCAGTCACGCAAGCCCGCGAAATAGGTGTAGCCTTCTTCAAAGACGCCGATGCCGAGCAAAATGCCGAGCATGACAAAGGCGGCGTCGAGTTTGCCGCTGACCAGCCCCACCATCGAAGTACCGGGGCAATAACCAGCGGTTACGAAGCCGATTCCAAGCAGCAAGCCGCCAATGACCTGACCACCGAGGTACGTCGGCCGGAAGTCGACCAGGTCCATGTGCACCCAGCCCAAGCCTTGGGCGGCGTACAGACCCAGCATGGCGGTGACGATGGCGGTGAACATGACTTTGAGTACCCGCCAGTCCTTGCCGTAAAAGATCCCGGCCAAGACTTTGCTGCTACCAAAGCCGCCTTTTTCGAGCATGAAGCCGAAACCAATTCCGATCAGGAGCGACAGCAGCAGGGAAACGTCGACGCCGAGGTCGGTGAATGCGTTAAAGGGAAAGTTCATCCATGACTCCGTTTGCTTATTGCCATTGTTTGCGCACGAACCAGGCGAAGCCGAAGCCGCCGGCGAAAACTGCGAACATGAAAGCCCAACTGCCCAGTGACAACATCGCGCCACCAGTCAGTGCTTGACCCGAGGTACAACCGCGAGCGATGCGCGCCGCCAAACCCATCATTCCGCCGCCGATCAAAGCCAGCGCCAGACGTCGGCCTTTGCTGGTATTGGGGCCGCGTTCCACCACTCCGCCTTTGACGATGCGGCCGCCAGCGAAGGCACTGAAGAAGCCGCCGATGGCGACGCCAAGCAAGCCGAAGACCAAACCGTCTTTGAGGAAGTGAGTTTCCTGTTGCAGCATTTCGCTGGCATTGGGCATCCCGGCGACGTGATCCGGAGCAACCGTGTTCACCCCCAGCAATCCGATGCGAGCGAAACCGCCGGAAGCCCCCAGGCCTGAACCGAGCAGCAGAATCGCCGCCAGCAAGACCAGGCCTAAACCGAAGCCAGCCAGGTAAGGCGACCAATAAGGCTTGGCGCCCGAAGCAGCCGACGCAGTTCGCGTGGCCAAATTATTAGCGGAAGGAACTTGGCTCATTTTCACACTCCAAATCCGGAAGCTTGACCGGCTTGCACCAGCAACACGCGCAGGGCCAAGCCGCCGAACAGCACCAAAACCGGTGCAACCAAACTCAGGTTCCAGCGACCACGAATCGCTTGCACCTGCAAGACCGTCGGCACAATCAAGCCAACGATGACCACCAACGCCCAGAAGGCGGCGGTGTAAGAACCGCCCAGCAACAACTCGGCGGCTCCAAGGTTGGTGGCGTTGCCGTGAGACAGGTCGACAACCAACATCAGGACGAACAACAAGTTGACGATGACGGCGGGCAGCAAGATGCGGAGCAAGGCGGCGCGCTCGTCGGCGCGGCGACTCACCAGCATCATTAAGGCGCAGGCAGCAGCGATGCCACTGACCAGGAACAAGGGCCCCATCAGGCCTGAATTCCACAGCGGCCGCGCCGACATCGTCGACAGCAAAACACCGGTGTAAGTACCTAAGCCAAGGCCAAAGACCAGGCTAAGCCAAGCGAACTTGCGCTGCGTTTGCTGCTGCAAGCCTTCGAACCACTTCCAGAAAAACAGTTTGCCTAGTGCAGTGCGTCGCCATGGTGGATGGTCGGCGAGAGATGAAGCGAACTGGATGCCACCGACGACGATCACCGACAGGTAAAGCCAGGATCCCCAAGACATCGGCGAGCTAATTTGGAAGGTGGTGTAAAAGCGGAAAGCGTGCAGCTTGTAAGACAGGTCGAGGAATAGAAGGAACAGGCCGATGCCTAACAATGGCATCGCCCAGATGGGTGCCCATTTGCGCACGGTGGGAAAGTTACTTTCTTTGCCCAACAGCACGATCGAGGAAAAGAGCACCAATAATCCGGCGACCAATCCGGCCAGGAAGAGGTCGGCGGGGACTTCCCAGGGCCACACGTGCAAGACCGGGTCGACTTCTTGATTGAGGCGCGTGGTTGAAACCTCGACGAAGGTGGATTGCTGCATCATGTTTACACCAGCAATGAGAATTTGGGGCGCGTTCCGGCGGCGGTGTGCAGCTGCTTGCTGTGACGCAGGCGCAACATCCGTGAGGCGCGGGAACCAGGATCATTCAAATCGCCGACGGCAATCGCTGACGTCGGGCAAATGCTTTCGCATGCGGTCTGCTCCCCTTCCAACAACCGGTGCTGGCACAAGGTGCACTTATCGATGTGGCCTTGAGGGTGCACAAAACGCGCGTTGTACGGGCACGAGGTCATGCACGCTTTGCAACCGGTACATTTGGCTGCATCCACCTGCACGGTGCCAGTCAATTCATCCACATGCGAGGCCCCAGTTGGGCAGTTCGACACACAGGGCGCGTCGACGCAGTGGTGGCAGCACTCCGACCAAATTTCCATCTTCAAATCCGGAAAGCTCCCTTCCACCACCTGGTTGACCCAGCGGCGCGAGCAACCTTCGGGAACCGCGTTTTCACTGCGGCATGCAAGCACGCAGGCGCTACAGCCGACGCAGGTGACGGTATCGACCACCATGCCGAACTGGCGACTGCCCTGCTTCAACGTAGTGATTAAGGCACTGTTCATTTATGCCTCCACGGCAGCGCGGTTGACGCGGCCGGTTTTTTCCAAGGTGACAAAGTTGACGTTCATCCCGGTGCCGCCCATCAGCGGATCCATGATGTAACGGGTGGTGACTTCGTTATCGTCACCGCCAAGGTTGTGAGCACGGCTCAGCTTCGGTGCTTTGTGACCGAAGCCGTGCACCATGAAGACGCAATCACCGCGGATGCGTTCGGTTGCTTTAACCCGCACCGGCCCTGTTTCGGCACCGTCTTGATTTTTCACCATGACGTAATCGCCATGCTTCAGACCAAGGTCTTCCGCCATCGCGCGCTGCACCCAGATTTCGTTCTCCGGAAACTGGTCGAGCAGCCGCCGGTTGTTGGTGGTGCGGCTAAAGGTATGCACCGGTGAGCGACCCGTCAGCAAACGGAAAGTTCCCGACTCAGGCTGTTCGGGTCGTTTGTAAACCGGCACCGGATCAAATCCGGCATCGGCCAGTTGCTGCGACCAGAATTCAATCTTGCCGCTGGGCGTATTGAATTCCATCGGCACTCCATTGGGATGGAACTGCGGGTCGGCTTTGGTCAGCAACACGCCTTCGTCTCGAATTTGCTGACGTTTTTCCGCCGAGAAGCCACTGGCCTCCAAGCGCGTATCATGCAGTTCGATCGGGTCTTGCCACGGAAAGTGATCGTCCAGTCCAAGTCGATGGGCAAGTTCTTTCGCCATCCACCAACCTGGCCGCGATTCACCGAGCGGCTGCACTGCCGGTTGACGCAAGCCGACGTATGGCTCGCGGTACCACGGTACGATCAAATCATCGTGGCGTTCAAGGTAAGTGCACTCGGGCAGCACGACGTCGGCCCAGCCGCACATTTCCACGGGCAGCACGTCGATGACGGCGAGGAAGTCCAGCTTTTGGATCGCATCGATGGTTTCTTGCGGCGCTGGCAGCACCTTCGGCAGATTGGTGCCGTAAACCATCCAGCCTTTGATTTGCTTGGGCGTTCCGGTCAGCGTTGCGTGGCGCAATCCGCTGGCCAAGGTCGAGGTTGCAAACGGGAATTCACCAGGCTGGCGATCGCAAGCGGCTAACGAACTCGTTGCTTTGGGTTGCTGCGGATGACCTTTGACCTCAGCGATCGACGGCACATAAAAACCACCGCGATGAGCCCAGTTGCCGAGCAGCGCATTGAGGAGCGCAATCGCTCGGCTGCGTTGGGTGTCGTCGCCATACCAAGTTACGCGCCGGCCTGGGTGGATAATTGCATAGGGCGCTGCCTTGGCAATTTCGAGCGCGGTTTGCTTGAGCACTTCGGGCTTGATGCCCGTTTCCAAATATACGGCTTCCGGCGTGTAGCGCGAAACTTCCAGCGCAAACTTGTCAAAGCCCAAACCGTTGGCAGCGATGTATTCCTTGTTGTAAAGCTCTTCTTGGATGATCACGTTTGCCCATCCAAACAACAACGCGATGTCGGTGCCAGGTTTAATCGGTAACCAGTGATTGGATTTACCCGCGGCGACCGAGTAACGCGGATCGACGGTGATCAAGCGCATGCCGCGACTGAGACCTGCGGCGAAATCTTGCACCTGTGTGTTGTGCATGTTCTCACCCAGGTGCGAACCGATCAGCACCAGCATGCGGGTGTCTGCAATGTCGAGCACTTCGGGCGAACCGACGCCGTCGCCGAAGGTCAGTTCAAAACCGACTTCGCGCGGGCCACGGCATTGGGCATAAGACGGCGCGGTGTTGGGTGAACCCATGCCTTTGAGCAGGGTCTTAAAAAACGAACCGCCGGCACCGTGATAGAACAACGCCATGGCATCGGGACCATGCTCATCCACCACACGCTGCATTCCTTTGGCGGTGACGTCGAGAGCTTCTTCCCAAGTGGCGGTGCGGAACTCTTGACTGCCGCGTTCCCCCACTCGGATCAGCGGCTGGCTTAAACGATCCGGGTCATAAAGCAAACCCAAGCCGCCGACGCCGCGCGGGCACAGTTTGCCGCGACTCAACGGGTGATGTGGGTTGCCGGTCAGTGCGACGACTTCATCGCCCTTGACATGAGCTTGCACCCCACATTTCCAAAAACACATTTCACAGGTCGTCGGCACGATGCGGTCGGCGACCAGGCCTTCCTTCGTTTCAGCTGAGGCACGCGGAAGGCATCCACCAAGGGTGGCGCCCAAGCTGCCGAGGCCGCAGATGTGAAGGAAATTCCGCCGATTGAGGGTGGTCTTTTCCATGTTTCTAGCAGAGCTGTGGCGGTTTCCCGCCGTTCCTAACTACTAATCCTTATCGGTAGATTGTGAAGGGTATATATCTAAAAATCTCTATACATATGGATTTCAATTATATGCGCGATCCATAAAATCAGGCGCGCGCAAAATCTGCGCGCGCCTGTTGGATTTCACTTCTTTTCCAGGGCTAGAAGTTCACTCGGAAACCGATCAGGAAGCTGTCGGTCGACATCGTGTTCTTGACCTCGGTGCCCGGCACGGTACCCATCGAAGGGTGCCCCATCGGACCACTAATTGAGTTCTCGAAACCGTGGCGGTAGGCCAAATCCAGGAACCAATCGTCGCTGAAGCAGTAGGACATACCGATGCTGGCGTGTTGGGTCAGGATGGCCGGAGCTGGCACGTTGAAAGTCGAGTTCGCATCCGGGATTGGGTTGTCGTTAAACGCCAGTCCACCGCGGAAGGTAAGACAGTCATCCACTTCGTATTGCGCTGCCAAAGCCAACACCCAAATCGAATCCCAGCCGAAGCCATTGACCGATCCATCGGAGTTGAAGGTAGCGGCATCGAAGCCGTCGGTTGAGCCGTAGCCGATGTAGCGGGCGTCGGCACCAAGAGTCCATTTTTCAAATCCACGGTACGAAGCACCGATGGAGATAATGGATGGGAAGTCCAGGTCCAATTCCAGCTTGCGGTAGGCGCCGTTGGCATCGGTCGAGTTGAATTCGAAGTCTTCGAAGTTCTGCTCGGTCTTGTACGAGAAGCCAAAGTCCCAGTCGTTGTCCCCTCGATAGAAGACACCGAACTGACCACCAAAACCCCATGCGGTTGCGGCGTGAGCGGCAGAGGGATAAACCTCGTCGCCGTTGCCGAAGGTGCCGTCGGGGTCGTTGGGCGGAGCGAAGCAGCCCGGATCGACTGCCAGCTTGCCCTGGTTGATGTTGGGCGCGAAGCCTACCGACCAGTTGTTATCCCATTGATAAGCAAGGGTCGGGGCCAGCTGCAACATCTGGAATTCGGAGTAAATCGAACCGAATCCATTGGGCGGCGGCATCAGCAGCGGATTGGTGCTACTGGCTGGATAATTGACACCAAAACCACTCACCCCGCAGGCGCCCATCCCCACAGTCCAGTCGGTGTCCTTGAGGTGGTACACCATGGCAAAACTTGGGATGGCCGACGTTGGCGAGTCACTCTTGGTGGTATCCGACATCACTCCCGGGCTGCTCACCGAGGAGTACAGTTCCACACTTGGACTGAGCATTTCCATCCCGAACTGAATGCTGTTGTGCTTCAGCTGGGTGATCCCTGCAG
>CAZMDZ010000144.1:0-254 GCA_964565175.1 uncultured Planctomycetales bacterium | reverse complement strand
AGTTCCAAAGTAGAGTTCCCGATGCATCGATCGGGGTTGCGGTGGCGACGCCGGCCATAGACTGGTTGACGGGGCCTTCACCGTTCAGGACGTGTCCTGTTTGTGCGGTTGAGGTGGCGGAGACCAAAGCCACACTCGCCAGACCGCTCACTGCGTACTTGCTGAGGTTTTGTAGCATTTCTTTCTCCATTGAGAGGCCCGACTTGGGCTTCAAGGAAGAAGTAAACCCTTTGCTATTCGTCGCAATTAGATAT
>CAZMDZ010000143.1:0-9199 GCA_964565175.1 uncultured Planctomycetales bacterium | reverse complement strand
ATCTTCGATCGCCGTCAAGAGGGCGGAAATTTGCTCGGAGGTGACTCGATCATGCGGCAGAACCAGCGCGGTGCCATTGCCCAGGTAGGCGTAGGTGTAGTTTTGGTGTTGCTGGATATCGTGGAAAGCGGTGAATGGATAGAGCGTAAAGGAGGTGGCGCTGTGGTCGTGGATGCCGTCGGCTTCAATGCCGATGGTGGTCGGGCCCGAGGTGACGTCTTTGCAGCAGGTGCGGATATGGTTGGTGAAGTAGCGGGTGCGGCTGCGCTTGAGTGCACGGGGGAAAGCCAAATAGAGAGTGATTCCAACCATGGCAAAAGCGATGGCGGCCGGATAATTCTGTAGCAAAAGGAGCAGGGCGGCAAAAATGAAAACCACCATGGTTGGCGCACGTCGCTTTTTCTGAACCTCACGGCTGACGAACTCTGACCGCTCGGCGTTGAACAGCAGGAAGGTGAGCAGGTCCTCTTCGGTGAGTTGGAAGGTGAATTTCATAACGAAAAAAGGCGCGCCATCCATCATAGGAGGGCGCGCCGAACAGGCCGAGCGCGAAAGCTCTTTCTCGAGAGCCTGCGATCTGCGTTTGCGAATTTAGAAGGTGAGCGACGTTGACAGAATGACGCCGTAGGTTTCGTCGCCAGCGGCGGCAGATAGATCCATGTGCAAAACGCCGAAAGGCGAGAAGCCGATACCGGCGGTGGCGATGTCATTGGTGCCATCATCCATGTCCATTTGATAACCGACGCGCAGCTGCGCCCATTCCCAACCAGCCTCCGCACCGACGCGGAAGAACTGCGATTCGTCGCCACGGCCGAAGCGCTCGGTGGTGGTCAGGTCGAGGTCTGCGGCGACGGTCAAGGTTTCCCCGTTGTAAGCAGCACCTGCGGTAACCACTGGCTCCAGGCTGTAAGTGAAGCGGCGGGCGCTGGTCAGCGGCGAGGCCAAATCGTTGCCCAGGACATCGCGCACGGCAAGGCCGAAAGTCCAGCTTTCATTGGCGTGGAAAGCGGCGCCGATGTCGAGGTTCATGCCAGTGTCGTCGGTGCGGTACTTGTCATCGCTGTACTCGTCATCAATGTCGTCGGCATCGTCGTCAACGCCAATGGCGATGTTGAGGACCTCCATCCGCTGCACCTTCGGCGTAATACCCAGCGACAATCCATTTGGGCCGATGTCGAACTTCTTAGCAAAAGCCAGTCCAACTTCGGTGACGTTGGCGCCAATGGCGACGGCTTCAGAGCCCAAGTCGGGGAGTTCGGTGCCGCTCAGCGCGTTGCGGATCGCGGAGTCGTCGGCCGAGTCGACGCTGATGAAGGTTTGCACATCTAAGTAAGAATCAATCACCAAGGCGGTGCTGAAATACTTGGACGGAATGGCAAGTGCGGCGCCAGCATCAAAACCCGCGTAAAGCGACTTGCCGCCGATGGCACTCAAGCTGTCGGCAAGATTGTTGAGTTGGCCCTGAGTGATAGTGCCAGCGTCATAGGCCTCGTCGATGGTGTCAACCGCATCGGTGAAATCCTCGAGGTCATCGAGCAGCGAATCAGGGTCACTAGCCAGAATTCCAATGGTGGGCAGCAACAGTGCCCAATCGTCGTCGCCGACAATGCTGTATTCCGTCATCATTGCCGGGTTAACAAAACCAGCGTTCAAGTAGTCCGATGACGCAACACCGGTGCCGCCCATGCCCGAGTTGCGGGCGCCGTCGGTCTGCTGGGGCGCGGCGACGGCGGAAGTTGCCAGTAGGGCCGTGGCAACCATAACGAGAGTGTGTTTCATACCGAGAAGGATAGATGTTTAAGGGTAGGGGAGTCAACGAACGCCGACGTGTTTCCGTTCCACCACCGCGCTGATTTCGCATTGTCGTTGGCGTGGTCGTGGGTCAGCTTGAACCGCCGCCGCCCGATTCCGTTGACCTTTTGGGGTCGAGCCAAATCTCTTGGCGCTGCCTTCCGCATTTGCAGAAACCTAAATGCTCAAGTGTCTTGCTGTGGTCGTGGTCGTAGTTGCCGCGTTGGAAGTTCCAGGATGGATGAACCGTCGTGATGCCGATTCGTTTGTGCTCGATCGCGCCTACTTGCCCGAAGTGACCGCCAAAGAGATCCGCTACATGGCGCTTGCCCTGGCGGTGCAAGAGAAGGTTTTCTTGAAAGAGGTGAGGTCAGTTCGCGATCCAGCCGGAATCATGGGCGATCAGGCTGCGAAGGGTTCTTCGGGTGAAATCAGAGAACGGTACGAGGTCTACTGCCCCAGCACCATGCTGAAGTACTTTCCTCAACATCAACGCAACGCCATTGCCTCTGCCACGGTCGAATACCAAGATGCGGGCTATGCCGTGGCTTAGGCGCGACACTCACCGAAAGGATTCCCTATTTCGAACCGGTGGTAAAAGTCCAAATCAATTCTTTACTCAATTCCTTGCATCGCGCCACAACGGTATATTCCTGCTTCGCCTTGAGCGACGACTTGGGAATTAATGCATAAGCGTTTTCTGGCGAAAAGCGCGGATGGCGATTCGTCGCTGGCGTGATGAAATGACACGAAATCAATTTGCCAGATTGATCGCTCCCCAAATGTAGACTCATTTCAATCGGGGGAGAACCGCGAAGGTTGCCGAAAAATGCGTGCAGCGTGATCGGATACCCCCACGAGTTTTGGTTCTCTCCAGGAATAGGGTTTGGCAATTCCGGCACGTACTTGCGCGCAACACCGCTAGCCTTTGCCGCCGGCCACACGGACCAAACCTCGCCGTGATAGGGCGCCGCCAATGAACCGGTGTCCATCACCACAAAAGAATTCCCCATGCCATAACCAGTGCCAAGCAACCCCGGATTCAGTAACGGAAGTCGGTGGTAAAAAGTCCCCATCCAACCGTCGATCACTTCCTTTGGTTCGCCAAGGAAATGAATCAAACTCCGACGCCCGGCCCATGCCCCCTCAGGCGTGAAGCCGCGCTTGCCCTAGCTCCGGCACGATCGCATCGGAGTAGGGATAGACGTTGCCATCTTTCACCCGTTGCTTCATCCACGAACGACAACCAAAAAAGCTGGTCCCGACGCTCTTCCATAAGTCATCTTTTTTCGGCTTGTCGACGCCCGCCGTCGCGTTGCGCACCATTGAACGCTGACGCCACATCACCTCTGCCATCGATGTGCCGTAAAAATTCAAGCACAACCAGTGCAAGTGGCCGGCTAAAAAGCACGGTTGCACATCGTTCGCCATCCAGCGCTCATAAGTATCCCAAAGCACCAGCGCTTGATAGTCTGCCTCCGATTGCCAATTGCTGGTTCGCCAACCGCGGCCGTCGGTATACGACTGCAAATCCATGCGCAAGACTTCGTCGCCTTGGCTTTGATTCAGCGCGCCCACTTCGACCGCTTCGGCAACGACCTCTTCAAACCGGTCCAGCTCGTGAGTCAGCAACAAGTGGCGCGGCGGCGAAACCTCCGGCACTTCCAATTTCCCGCCTCGTACCGCATTCGAAAAAGCCATCGCCCGCAAAGTCTCGTGCAAGATCCGCTCCATCTTGGCCGACGCCATCCCACCATGCAGATGAATTCCATGGGCGTGCACCGTAATCGCGTTCAACCCATAAAGCTTGCGCGCGGCCGGGTTATTCGAAGCCACCTGACTCAAGGGTATTTCCAACTGCCAAGCCTCGCTCATCAAGCCAGCGACGCGCTCCGCACCCGCTTGCCATTGACTTTGAGTTTCACTCAGCCAACCGCCCTTCGTTTTGACATTGCCAAGAGCTAGGTTTGCCAACTTGGACTCACTGTCCAACCGCAAAATTGCGCGTGCCAAAATGGTTTTCTGCTCGGGCGAAACCTTGGCCAAACTGCGTTCCAACTCGCCGATGTGCTTGCGCAGCGATTTGGCGAGCAACTTGCTCTTTTGGGAAGCCTTCTTTCGGTCAGCGTTTTCAATCCGCTTGCTCCAGCCTGGCCGCAACGGCTGATGATCTTCCGGTGCGTCGCCGAGCAAGTAGAGCACCTCGACGTAATCATCAAGCAGCTCCCACGATCCAATATCCGCCATCTTTCCCGCCAGCTTGCGCATGTTGGCGCGCAACTTCGCCGACGCAATCGGCTGATCCGCTTGATCGCCCTGGGGATTTTCAGCCTGCGAAGTGCCAGCTGTTTGCTGTGGCGACGAAGACCATGGCTGCACCAAGGTTGAGGTTGCTAGTTGTTGAGGCGCAAGGAGTGCTCGTGCCGGAGCTGTTGCCGCCACGGCGAAAAGGAACGCCAAAACCCAATAGGGGGCCAACGATCGAATTATCGATGTAGAAGTTTGAAACGGTATCCGCAGATCCGATCATAGTTTGTCAAGCCGCCGCGGATGCTAAAATTCTGCCGTGAAAATTCGCATCAAATACTGCCAGGTCTGAAACTACCTGCCTCGCGCAGCCAGTTTGGCTGCGGAATTAAAAGAGGAATTCGGCGTCGAGTCCGAGCTGGATGCTGGCGGTGGGGGAGAATTCGATGTCTTCGTCAATGGCGAGCGCGTTTTCAACAAGCTAGGCGAAGGCGACCGTCATCCTAAGCCCGGCGAAGTCGCCGAACGGATTCGAGAGTTTCTTAAGGCTTGAGAACGGCAGCTGTCGGCGGATCGTTGTCGGTCCCTTGCGGCGCACTCTCTGCCGTGGGCGCATCGTCGTCCGTTGACGCACCGTTTGCCGTTGGCGGAAGATCGTTCGATGACGCATCGTCTTCGACCAAGCGCTTGGTTTTCCAGCCACCACTCTTCCAACGGCGGTAGAAAATCCACGAGCCGATGAAAATCTCGGCGCTCCAAGCCAACCAGACATGGGTCAATGTGGCGCCTGGCCAGAAGCGAATCACCGCCCAGCAAATTGGCACGCTGAGCAGCCAAGCGCACAAAATACCGATGTACATCACCCATTTGTGATCGCCCGCAGCGCGCAGGCCAAAGCGGAAAGCGATTTGCAGCGCGTCGCCAAGTTGCCAGATGGCGGCGGCGATCATCACCCATTTGCCCAGCGCAACGGCCTCGGCAAATTCAGGGTCGTCGGCGTCTAGGTACCACGAAACGATGCTGTCGCCGAAGAAGAAAAACAGGATCGACATCACGCCCATGAAGGGCATCAGGATTTTGATCGTGCTGTGCAGCGACTTTTCAACCAAGTCCAAGCGCTTTTCGCCCATGAACTGGCCGATCAACACCGAGCCGCCATCGCCGACGGCAATCGCCGGCATCATCGACATGTGAATGATGCTGACGCAGATGTTGTGCACCGCCAGTGCCAGCGTGCTCATGTGGCCGATTAATGTGGTAATCAGCGTGAACGAAAACGTTTCAATCGAGAACTGCACGCCGCCGGTGACACCGATTTGCAGCACCTTTTTCATTCGCTTCCATTTCAGGCGCATGGCTTCCCATGGCAGTGGCCCATGGCTGCGGCCTAGCCAAAACATCAATCCCAATCCAAACACCTCGGAGATGCCGGTGCCCAGCGCCGCGCCGCGCACACCCATTTCCGGTGCGCCAAGCTTGCCGAAGATGAGCGCATAGTTGAGGACGATATTGATGGGGTGAATCAGCAGGTCGGCGGACATCGTTACCCGTGGCCGGCCGATGGAGCGCAAGTATTCGCCCACCGCCATGGCGCACATCGGCGCCAGCGCCCACCACATGCGGATTTGCAGGTAATCATGGCCATAGACCTTGGCCGTTGGGTTCAGCTTGTCCATGAACAGCCGAGTAAGCAAGTCGGATACCCAGCTGCCGAAGACCAAAAACAGCAGTCCAAACGCCAGCGCCAGGTAAAACGCGTGGGCGCCATACGAAAACGCACTGGTCCGATCTCCTGAGCCCAAGTACTGACTCACTAGCGGCCGTTGCCCGCGGAACACACCCATTGGAAAGGCGATCATGTTCCACGACAACAATGCGCCCAGCCCCACCGCCGCGAGAGCGTCGGTGCCAATGCGTCCAACCATCAGCATGTCGATCACTCCCTTCAAGGTGTAGGAGATCATCGACACACCAATCGGCCACGAAATGTTGAGGACGTGGCCGGGAGACGCCGGTGCGCGGTGAGAGGTTGCGGTCAATTCAGGCTTGTTGCCAGAAAGCTTTTACCCAAGCTTCAAGGGTGGGGAGTTGGCTCAGGAATACCGTCACGCTTACGGCCGACGGCTTCCAAAATAGGGCATCCTTGCGGCAAACTCAGGGTTCACGGGACCGCGCGGGTCCGGGCAGGGATGGGTCAGCCCGTGCACTTCGATGCAGCTGGGGGACCGATGGAATGGAGTCGGAACTAATTCATAGGCCTGAGTTGACCGCCCCACTCTAACGTGGCGCGAGGATTTTGGCGCGGTGGGCCGTGGCAACGGTTTGAATTTCGGCGCGGTTGCGATTGGGCGTCGATTTGAATTCTGGCTGCTGGCTACTATTAAGGAGGATGAAGTGCGCCGAAGTGATGAAGCAATTGCAGGAATGGGGCAGCGCCCAGACCCGAAAGACTTATGCACGCCACGGCATTGAAGGCAATTTATTTGGCGTTCTGCACGGCAATCTAAATAAGTTGGTGCGCAAGCTGAAGCGCTTCGACGGCGCCCACCAATTGGCTTTGGAGTTGTGGGATACTGGCAACTTCGATGCCCGCGTCTTGGCGACCATGATCGTCGACCCGTCGCGGATGACGATGACGGCGCTGAATGGGTGGATGATGATTCCTGGCATTGCCCGCGAGGTGCCGGGCGCGATAAGCAAGGCGGATTACCGCGGGTTGTTGAAGGAGATCGAAACCAAGATTCACACCGCGCCGAACCGGGTGCGCTATGCGATGAACGCGGCGGTGATTGGCATTGGCACCTACATCAATGAGCGGTCGGCGGTGGCGTCGGCGAAGCGGATTGGGGTGGTTGATGTGGACCACGGCGATACCAGCTGCACCACGCCAGTGGCTGAAACCTATATCCGGAAGGCGGCAGCGAAGCACCGCGAGAGGCTGGCCAAGCAGAAATCTTAGCTAACGGTCGCGGCTTCAAAGAACCAAGCGGAAACCTTAGCTAGTGGCCGCGGCGTCAAAGAAGGCGCTAGCGCTATTGCGAGATCAGCCAGGCAACCGGCAGCGACAGGATCAGGAGTGTTTCGCGGCGGCCGACGGATTTCGCTGGCAACGGGGACCAAGTTGGCATCCAGGGCTCGGCGAGCCCGATCAACACGGCCAGCCCAATCGGCCAAGCGAGACTCTCGCTCAGGACCAAGGCGATGACCAATAAAGCAAAGCCCACCGCAACCCAGCGGGCAACGATGCGGTTTTGCGGCTGAAGGTGGGCATGGGTGCGAAAGACCGCGTGGCCGACGTGGATCAGGAAGGCCAGGGATAGCGCGGCTATTGGCCAGCCGATCGGGCAGCCACTGGCGATGGAGGCTGCTGGCAGGGTCAGCACCAAGCCGATCATGCCGAAAAACTCAAATTCCTTTCGCCGTTTTTTGCTGCGACCGAGTTGGCGTTCGAGCACAACCAAGCCTAGGGCGACCGGGACCAGCCAAATCAAGCGCATCGGGCCGACCTCAATCAGGGTCCAAATGCCAGCGATGGTCGCCACGGCCAGGGCAATGAGGCCTGACCGCATGGCCGTCGGGTGCGGCTTTTTGGACGTCATGGCCAGAATTAAGCGCTCGCCCGCGCAGAAAGTGGCGATCGAGGTCAGTGCCAACGCCAAGCTGCCAGCCGTCGCCGTTCCACCGACGAGGGTTCCCAGCAGCAGGCCAGTGAGTAGCACCAGCCAGGCTCCGTGGGCAGCGGGAAGAGCACTGTCTCGCATGTCGCCCTCCATTAAACCTAGTTTGCATGCGTTGCAACTCAAGATTTGCCAGGGCGAAAGGGGGCAGACCAAGAAGCGGGGCGACCTAAAATCTGGGCGTGACTCGTTCTGGAACCCTGATTGTGGATACATCCTTCCTTGGGGATGTGCTCTGCGCCGAGCCGATGGTGCGGGCGGCGGCGGATCAGTGGCCGGATCAGCCGATTGACTTTCTGACCTCGGTGGGCGGGGCGATGATGCTCGAGGGCCACCCGCAGATTCGAAACATATTGGTCTTCGATAAGCGGGGTGCGGATAAGGGATTGGGCGGCTTATGGCGGTTGTCGAAGAAGCTTCGACAGAAGGCTTATCAACGGGCGATTTGCTCGCATCGATCGTGGCGCACAGCGGCGCTTTTGGCAACGGCGCGGATCCCTAGTCGCACTGGCTTTGACAATGCTTCGGCGGCGTGGTTGTACACCAACAAGGTCCAATATCGGAAGGATCTGCACGAGGTCGAACGCAACTTGCAGCTGTTCGGTGGAGGGGCTTGGACCGCCCCGCGCATGTACCCCGGCGAGGCTGAAAAACGGCGCGCGGAAGAGTTGGTTCCGGCTGGAAAATGGGTGGCGATGGCACCCGGTTCGATTTGGGCAACGAAGCGCTGGCCGATGCAAAAATGGGCTGAGTTGTTGCGCGCGTTGAACGATGCTGGGCAGTCGTGTTTATTGATGGGTGGCCCGGATGACGTCAAGCTTTGCGCTGAAATTCAGGAAGTTGCAAAGGGTGGCGCTTGGGCTGAAGTGGGCAGTATTCCTTCCAAATTTGATTCGAAAATCGTGCTCGATCTCAGCGGCAAAACCAGTCTGCGCGAGTCCGCCGCAGTGCTCGAACGATGCGCCGTCATGGTCAGCAACGACTCCGCGCCGATGCACCTCGGAGTGAGCGCTGGCATCCCGGTTGTGGCGGTATTTTGCAGCACCATTCCGGCCTTTGGCTTCGCTCCACGCGGCGAAAGCGACATCGTGATTGAGGTCGGAGAGTTGGATTGCCGGCCGTGTGGGATTCACGGTCACAAGGTCTGCCCAAAAGGTCATTTCAAATGTGGCGAGGACGTCGGGGTGGATGTCGTTTATGAAGCGACGATGCAAAGGTTGAAGCTTGGTTAAGTGACATCAGCCAACGACGAATCCGGTAGTCGTCGGCACTTCAGCCAGGTCTCTGTCAAGAGCACCAGCCCCAGCCCTTGAGTTCGGCATTACTTTTCCACATGAATCAAAACGGACGCGTTCATCATTGAACTATGAACATGCGTTCATTAATTTGGACGGTAGTTCAATGGCATCTGAAAAGAAGACCCCAAGCCCATCTGGCAAAAAGGCAGCCCCAGCCAAAAGCCAGTCTCCAAAAGCGCGGAAGAC
>CAZMDZ010000142.1:1435-9263 GCA_964565175.1 uncultured Planctomycetales bacterium | reverse complement strand
ATTCGTGCCGGAAGGTCGGTTCCGGTCGATCCCAGGCAACGGCAACGTATTCCGACGGGAAGTCTTCGATTGCGCGCTGTACCGCAGTAATGAATCCATACAACGCGCCACTTGGACGGCCTTGTGGATCGGTTAAACCGCGAATGGCAAAAAACGCACGGAAGGCAAGCGCGGTGCCGTCGAGCACCAGCAGGCGGGGGCGATCACTCATTCGCCGATGAATTTAATGGCCATGAAGCCGCCGACTAGCAAGACGGCGAAGATGATGCCGAGCAAATCGAACCATTTCTCCATCCAAGCCACGATCGGCTTGCCGTAGAACTTGAGCAAGATGCCCTCTAGGTAGAAGCGGAAGCCGCGGCCGACTATGCAAGCGCCGACAAAGGCAAGGAATGATATTTCGGTTCCCGTCGCAACCATCATGCCGATGGCGATGGTGAAGACCTTAAACGGGATTGGCGTGATGGCCGCAATCAACAGGGACAGCAATCCCCATTGATCAAACCATTCGCGAATCTTTTCGATGACGTGTTCACCGTCATAAAACTGAACCACCGGCTCACCAACCGAAGTCCACAAAAACATGCCGATCGCCCAACCGGCCATCGCCCCCAAGACCGACGCCACCGTCGTCACCGTGGCAAAGCGCAGCGCTTTTTCCGGTTTGGCTGCGCCCATTACCATCAGCAGCGGATCGGGCGGGATGGGAAAGAAGCTGGCTTCTGCAAAGCTAATGCCAAAAAGCGCGCGTTCCGCGTTTGGCTTGTCGGCGTGCTTCATCATCCAGTCGTAAGCGCTACGCATCCACTGCAGGGGATGCAGCATGCTGCGCTTGCGTTTGGGGATCGGCGTCGGCGTGGGTTCAGGGGAGGAATTGCTCAAGATGCGTTATCCATTTGAGGGCGGAGTCGCGGTGCGCAAATCGCGCAAGATCCACTCCACGCGGCGCGGGCCGCGGAAACTATTGATGTTGGCTTCAAAGACGACGTCGACTTCGGAGCCAGCTTCGAGGACTGCAAGGCGGTCGGCCATCGACCAGCCTAAGGCGCGCACGACCACGCCGCTTTTTTCAAGACGCAAAGCGATGTGCCGGCCATCGGCGCCAATGCGATCGGGTTCGGCGCAGACGGTCGCTCCACTGCACATAAACAACGGCGTGCGGAAGCCGCTGCCGAACGGCTCCAGCAGATTGAGTTCATCGACCACGGTAATCGTTAACTCGTGAGGTTGCACCTCGACGTCGATGTTCATACTCGGCTGGGCGGGTGGCTCCAATTTGGCCGCGGCGGCAACCAGCGCTTGACTGAGAGCGTCGGCGTCGGCCGGGTCAAAGTGAAAGCCGGCAGCTTGGGCGTGGCCACCATAGCCATGCAGGTAGGATTGAACCTCGTCCATCAACTTGACCAAGTTGACGCCTTCGGGGCCGCGCGCGCTGCCACGAGCAATGCCCGGTTCGCACTCACCCCAAAGCAAGGTGGGCAATCCAGAATCTTCATGGAAGCGGGCGGCGACGATGCCGAGTACGCCAAAGGCGGCGTCGGTTTGACCAGCGAACAAGACATGATCCCCGCGTTCCCGTTGTTCTTCGACCTGCGGGGCAAGCGCCAGTTGTTGATTGTGCTGTAAGGTTTGCCGCTCCTTGTTCAATCCTTGTAGCTGATCAGCAAGTTGGGCGGCGCGGCTGGCATCGCGGCAGGAGAGCAGTTCAAAAGCAAGCTCGGTGCGGCCCATGCGGCCAGCAGCATTGAGGTGGGGGGCGATGCGGAAGGCGACGTCCGACGCTGCCGGTTGCTTCAATTTGAGCAATCGACAAAGCGCGCTTAAGCCAGCAAAAGATGACGTCGGCAAAGTCTCTAAGCCGCGACGTACCAATGCCCGGTTCGGACCTTTCAGCGGCATCGCGTCGGCGATGGTGGCGATGGCGGCAAAACCCAGTGCCTCGAATAAAAAACGGCGATGGTGCTCGGGCAGGGCGCCGTCGCCATTGAGATGGCGCAGTAAACCCCAAGCCAGCAAGTAGGCAACTCCGGCACCACAGAAGTAGGGGAATAACTCTTCTTCTTTGGGCGCAACCCAGGGGTTGACCAGCGCCGTGCAGGGCGGCAATTCGGCGCCAGCTAAGTGGTGGTCAACGACGATGACTTTGACCCCGCGTCGATCCAGTTCACGCAGGGGTTCAACCGCAGTGGTGCCATTGTCGACGGCAATCACCATTTTTGCCCCGATCCGCTCGATGTGATCCAGCGAGTTTTGACCGAAGGAGTAACCATCGCGGACGCGGTCGGGCAAAAAGACCTCGACTTCGGCGCCGAGCATGGTCAGCAGATGGAAGAGCAAAGTTGCCCCGCAGATGCCGTCGACGTCGTAATCGCCGTGAATCAGGATTGGGCCTGAGCTGGGATCTTGCAGGTGTTGCTCCAGCGCAGCCATCGCCGCGTCAAAATCGGGCAGACGGGTTGGGTCGGGCAGGCTTTGCAGCGAAGGTTTCAGTACCTGCTCGCCGTCGGCTGGGCGATCCATGCCGCGATTGACCAATAACTGGGCGGTGGTCGGCTGCAGCCGCAGTTCGCTGGCCATTCGGTCCCGGAGCGCGGGTGTTTCCGGAAGGATTTTCCACCGGTATTGGGGAGCCAGAACGGTACGCGTCACTGCCTGATTCTACGGCTACCGACGACCGGCTGCTAGGATGCGGACCGTGAGTCAAACCCCGCCGTTCCCTCGCATCCCGCCGATGAACCAGCTGTTGGAGCAGGCGGCTGAGTTCTTGAGCGAGTCGTCGTTGCAGTCGCCTCGTTCCGCCCAGCGCGAAGCCATTCGTGCGGAACTCGACCAACTGCGCCGCGACGTCCGCTCTGGCCGTAGCCGGGAGCTAGAGGATGGCTTTTGGCAGCAGGTGGAAGGCCGCTTGCAAGTGGTGCCGCAGTTGCAGCTCAGGGGCGCAATCAATGCGACCGGAGTTGTCTTGCACACCAATTTGGGCCGTGCACCTTGGAGCCCCGAGGCGGTTGCGGCGGCCTCCCAAGCGGCGGCGGCGGCGGTGTTGGAGGTCGATCCGGAAAGTGGTCAGCGCGGCAGGCGAGAGCGAGCCGTGCAGGACTTGCTGGTGCAAATCTCCGGCGCGGAAGCTGGACTGGCGGTCAATAACAACGCGGCGGCGCTGCTGCTTTCCGTTGCTGCCCTCGGCGAGGGTTTCAAAACGGTGTTGGCCCGAGGCGAGATGGTCGAAATCGGTGGCAGTTATCGCATGCCCGAGGTGGTCGAGGCAGCTGGCTCCGGTTTGGTGGAAGTTGGCACGGCGAATCGTGTCCACCTAAAGGACTATCGTGCCGCGTTACAGGACCCGGAAGTGCGCTGCGTGCTCAAAGTCCATCGCTCGAATTTTGAGCAACATGGATTCGTTGGCGAGCCAACCAGTCAAGAGTTGGCAGACCTCTGCCGCGAATTCGGCGTGCCCTTGGTATACGACCTCGGTTCCGGAGTGTTGCGCGGCGAAGGCTTGCCTGGAGCAGACGAAGAGCCAAGCGTAGCTCAGGCTTTGACCGACGGATGCGACGTCGTCACCTTTTCCGGCGACAAGTTATTGGGTGGACCGCAAGCTGGTTTGATCGTCGGGGCAGCGCCGTTAGTGCAGAAATTGCGTGCCCACATGTTGACCCGTTGCTTGCGCTTGGACAAAACCATTCTTGCCGCGTTGGAAGCAACCTTGGCTCTGCATGCACTTGGCGAAGAAGCGGCGTTGCAACGACTACCAGCACTGCGTCAATTGGCAACGACTGCAGGTGAAATCAAACCCCGGGCTACGGCAATGCAGCAGCGTTTGGTCAAACGGATGCCGTCGATGATGGTTGAGGTGGTGGAGTGCATGGGGCGGGTCGGCTCTGGCGCTGCTCCGATTCGCGATTTGGCTGGCTTTGGTCTGACCTTGCAACTGCCGCAGGGGCGCACTCGTGAATGGGCGCATGCTTTGCGGACCGCAAACCCACCGGTGTTTCCGCGCATGCAAGACGAGCAATTGCTGTTGGACTTGCGCACCGTGGAGCCTGCGCAAGAGGCCCAGTTAGAGCAAGCGGTCGAGCAAGCGTTAAGCGAGTTCTGTTAGGCCCACCGTCAAGAATTGCTGGACGATCTTGCGATCAAACGCAAGGCTCGCAGCGGCGTAATGCGATTAAGCAGCTTGAGCGGTGTCGCTGTCGGTGGCGAGCCACTTTTTCAGCATCGCCAGGAAGATTTCCTTGCGCAGCGGCTTGGTCATGTAATCGTTCATGCCAGCATTTTCGCACTTTTCACGGTCACCAACCATGGCGTGGGCGGTCAGCGCAATGATCGGCGTCAAATCCTTGGGCGACGGCAGGCGTCGGATTTGACAAATAACTTCATAGCCATCCATCACCGGCATTTGGCAATCCATTAAGACCAACTCGTAGTCGGTAGTCTGCAAGGCGTCGACGGCTTCTTGACCGTTATCGGCGACGTCAACTTCAATGCCAAACTTCTCCAACATGCGCTTGGCGAGCTTTTGATTGACCTTGTTGTCTTCGGTCAACAAAACGCGGCCACGCCAGCAGATGTCTTCGGTTCCGGCAGCGCGCTTGCTTGGAGCAGCACTTGGTTTTGGCTGAACTTCCTTTGGCGTTTCTGCGGGGGGTGGTTGATTCGTATTCGAATCTCCATCTTCGCGCAACCGGATCGGCAGGTTTTTGCGGCTTTCCGGGCTCATCATGCTCAACAACGTGCTTTTCAAGCTATTCATCTTGAGCGGCTTGTTGATGCGCCGGTCGAACAGGTGCACGCCATCTCCAGGCTCTGCGAAGCGCTCGTTGAATGAACTTAGCATGACAATGCGCAATCCTTTCAACTCTTCCCCGCGCTTCAGGATTGCCTGAGCCAATTCCGTGCCATCCATGCCAGGCATCAGCTTGTCAGAGAGCAAGACTTGGAATGGATCGTTGTTTGCAATTGCTTGGTCGATCAACTCCAGCGCAGCGTTGCCAGTCGATGTGCATTCACTGCGGCAACCCAATGCCTTCAACTGCGCCGACAAGACGCGAAGGTTGGTTGCGGTGTCGTCGACGACGAGCACGCGCAGGCCAGCCAATGAATCCAATTTGCCTTTTTGGTTGCTCTGTTGAGCGCTTACCGGCAGATCAAGTTCAAACCAGAAGTTCGACCCTTTGTTCAGCTTGCTTTCAACGCCGATCTCACCGCCCATCTGCTCAACGAGTTGCTTGCAGATCACCAAGCCCAAGCCGGTGCCGCCAAACTTGCGAGTGGTGGAGGTGTCGGCCTGGGTAAATTTGCGGAACAAACGCTGGCGCTGTTCTTCGGACAAACCCAAACCAGTGTCGCGAACCTCAAAACGTAAGCGAGCCGTGTCGTTGACGACATGCTGCAACGAAACTTCTACTGCCACCTCGCCTTCTTCGGTGAACTTCAACGCGTTGCCGGTCAAATTGGTCAGCACCTGGCGCAAGCGCGTTGGATCACCAACTACCATTTCCGGAACTTCTGGGTGGGCGAATGCATTCCATTCCAAATTGCCTTCGCTAGCCTTGGCGGACAAGCTGTCCAGCACATCTTCGAGCATTTCGCGGAGGCTGAAGTCGATGGTTTCCAACTCCAACTTGCCAGCTTCAATTTTCGACAGGTCAAGGATGTCATTGAGCAACGCCAGCATGCTTTCCGAGCAGCGGCGCACGGTTTGCAGGTAACCATTCTGCTCTTCGTCCAATTCGGTATCTAACGCCAACTCGGTCATGCCCAGAATGCCGTTCATCGGCGTCCGGATTTCGTGACTCATGTTGGCCAAGAAATCACTCTTCGCCTGACTGGCTTCACTGGCTTCGGCTGAAGCCAAGCGCAGTTTCTCTTCCAGTTCAACGTGTTCGCTGACGTCGTGCATGAAGATCACGGCTTGGTTGTCCCAGCCAGTGATGGTGACGTCAAAAACGTGATTGGTGACTGGGTGAGTAATGCCGCGCGCAGTGAATTGCTTGCCGGTGTTCAAACCACCGGACAGGAAGTCAAGCAATTCGCGGCGTTGACGCCATGGCACCACAGTGAAAAGGTCGATTCCATTGCTCCGTAACGGGGTCATGACCCGTTCGGCAGCACTGTTCTGGAAAACCTGGCGGTAACCCTTGGGTAAATCGGCGTCGAGCACGATGATGATGCAAGCATCGTGCAAATGTTTCAGTGCTTCGCCAAAACCAGTTTCCGACTGGCGACGCTTGTTCTCCAGTCGATTCATACTGCTTTGCCAATCTCGCGCGATGACCAAAGCAACCCCAAGAGCTGCCAAGTTCAACGCCATCGACACGGCCGGCAATTGTTCTGGCTTGATTCCTTGCACGGTCAAGCCTTGGAACGTGGTCCACGCCCACATCGCCACCAGGAATGCGCCGGCAATGATGGTGGAAGCTAAGCCGCCCACGATGCCAAACACATAACAACCAAGCAGCATGCCGTTCAGCATCCACGCCAGCGCCGGGCTGGTGATGCCGCCAGTCGCCGCCAAAGTGACGGCGCAAATCGTGAAGTAACTGCCAATTAAAACAAAGCCCCACTGGTCCACTGCCCAGTCGCGCTTCATGGCGAACCACATGGCTAGGTTGAGGACAAAGCCAACACTTAAGATCACCGCTGGCCAAGCAACGCCAGCCGCTAAGTACAGCAACGCGACCGCCGGAATGACCAGGAATAAGCGGTGAGCGGTTGTTTGAAGGATCGCTCGCCGGCTTTCGCAGTCACTATCTGCCGCACTTAAAAATGCGGTAGAGCGCGGGGCGTGAGAGGTGTCTTGCATCGAGGGTGGTCGTCAGCGGATAATCCGCCGACACAAATCCAGGAGGAGATGGTTCAAAGGCCCATCGGCAAGGATTCCCTTGGACTTGAGCGAAGCCGTCCTAAAATCTTTCCATGGCAAGGACTAAACGACTTACGGAATACGCACAGTGCAGCGGGTGAGCGGCTAAGCTCCCCCAGGGTCAGTTGTCGCAGGTTCTGCGCCGAATTGACCCCGCTGCTCAAGCAGACACCCTCCTCCTCGGGCCCGACGGCTTCGATGATGCGGGCGCTGTTGCCGGTGAAAACGGCATGGTGCAGCTGTACACGGTGGATTTTTTCCCGCCGGTGGTCGACGATCCAGGTGCATACGGCGCCATCGCCGCCGCCAATTCGCTGTCCGACATTTGGGCATGCGGTGGCGAGCCAAAAGTGGTGCTGAATTTAGCCGGGTTCCCTGCCGATTGGGATCAAGAAACCCTCAACCCAATTTTCGATGCCGCCGTGCAGAAAGTACGTGAAGCAGGTGCTTTATGGGTTGGTGGGCACAGCGTGCGCGCCGAGGAACCGTTGTTCGGTTTCGCCGTTTTCGGTGAAGTCGCCGAGGACTAGCTGGTCACTCAACAAGGCGCTCGGGACGGCGACCACATGTACCTGACCAAGCCACTAGGCTCGGGCTCGATCACCACGGGCGTCAAGCAGGGCAAAGTAACTGCCGCACAAGAAAAGTTAGCTGTGGATGGCATGGCGCAGCTTAACAATATTGCTGGTAGAGCTTTACGAGCAGCCAAAGTCAAGGCTGGAACCGACATCACCGGTTTTGGATTGCTCGGTCACACCTTCAACATGGCCCGTGCTTCCGAGCATACCTTGATCCTGAACGCCGCCGCTCTGCCGCTCTACGACGGTGCAGCAGCCTTGGCCGCCGACGGCATTTTCAGTGGCGCCGCCAATCGCGGTCGCGAGGGTTTGGGCAGCAACGTCGAAATCGCAAGCGACGTTCCGGATTGGATGGCCGCCATGTGCTTCGACGCCGAGACGTCGGGTG
>CAZMDZ010000142.1:0-1425 GCA_964565175.1 uncultured Planctomycetales bacterium | reverse complement strand
CAGGCTCCGGCATTTTTGGCGGAAATGGGGGACCAGATGGCGTTTAAAGTAGGCGAGGTAAAGAGTGGACCGGCTAAAGTAGTTCTTAGGAACTCGTAATTTTGCCGCCTCCAGCTCTCGGCTCGCCTGGTTTTGCCTAGCCCAGTCCCCTCATTTACCCAAACCCCAGCCCCCGGAACCGAGTTCGGGGATTACCGTCTCATTCGTGAGTTGGGCCGTGGCGGAATGGCGGTGGTATTCGAGGCCGAAGAAATAGGTTTAGGCCGACGTGTTGCCTTAAAGATTTTCGATCCGCGATTCGACCGCACCTTGGTCGATACCCAGCGCTTCCGACGCGAAGCGGAAGCGGGCTCCAAGTTGCAGCACCCAGCCGTCGTCCGCGTTTTTCGGCGGGGTGTCCATGACCAGGTGCCGTTTATCGCTTCGAAACTGGTCGCCGACGGCCGCAACATGGACCAGCTTTGCCAGCAATGGAAAGGGCAACCGCAAAGCCGTCCGGATGATCATGTACGTAGGATTGCCGAGTGGTTTGCCAACATCGCCGAAGCGATGGAAGAAGCTCACCAAAAGGGAATTTTGCACCGCGATTTGAAGCCAGTCAGGCCGAGCAGGTCTTCCATCGCATTTTGCATGAAGAACCAACTCATCCGCGCAAGCTCCAACCCAAATTGCCTGCCGACTTAGTTCATATCTGTCTCAAGGCGATGGATCGCGCGCCGCTACGGCGCTATGACTCGATGGCCGAGTTCGCGGCGGATTTACGTCGGTTTTTGCGCTACGAGCCGGTGTTGGCCAAAGCGCCGAGTGCTTTTCATCGTTTGCGTCGTTGGCAAGAACGCCACCCGGCATCGTTTGTTGCGGTGATGTTGTTGGCGGTAATGGCCACGATTTTGGTGCGCGGCGGTCAAATCTTGCAGGGTAGTGACGAGGCCAAAAAGCGCGCCGAAATTGCCTGGTCAGACACCCGCTTCAATCGTTACGACATCTTGATGCGCGCCGCCGACGAAGCCATTCAAGGCTTCCGTTACGATGACGCCTCCAAACTGTTGGAACTGTGTGAACCGTCGTTGCGCAATTGGCCATGGCGGCACGGACAACGCCAGCTTGTTCGTCATCGACAAACTCTGCGCTCCGCCGGGGGCCATCGATTATTAACTCTTTCCGTCCATCCCGAAGGCAAGTTTGTCGTCGGCGGTTTTGGCAATGGTTCGGTGTTGCTTTGGCGTACCTCCGATGGCGCCCTGGTGCGTGAACTCGAACGGTTTTCATTGGGGGTTTACGCCACCGCTTTCAGCCCCGATGGCCATTACGTCGCCGCTGCTGGGGACAATGCCATTGTCAATGTTTACAACACCGAGACTTTGGAGTTGGTGACCAGTTACAACCATTGGGCGGGCGTCGGCTGCATCGTTTTTGGACCGCAAT
>CAZMDZ010000141.1:0-9334 GCA_964565175.1 uncultured Planctomycetales bacterium | reverse complement strand
TTTCTCCCATTCCTGCAAGCCCATGCCGACCATGCCGCCAATAAAGTCTTGAACTTTTTCGTCATGGAATATCCTGCCAATTGATCCGCCTGCTAATCCGTCCCGCAAGCCGGGAATATCATGGACTTCAAAATAGAACAGGGAATCGCTGGGGAGGAGATCCGCCAAAGAGGAGCCGTTTGGGTCCTGTGCGCGAAGGCAAGGAGTGACCAAAAGGACGGCGAACAGGGTAGTGAGGTATTTCATCATGTGAAACGGAAGGATTCGGGCGAGCATTTTAGGATTTCGCCCTGCGTTGCGCAGCAGTTTCGGGCCTAGGGTGGGCTGGCTATGCCTACGGAAAAAGAGGCCGAAATGTTGCAAATCCTTCCGGAATGAAGAAGGAAGCTAGTCAGATTGGAGGAATGCGGCCATAATCTTTGGCTCGACGCCGGGCACCGACATCGCACGGGCCCGCTTTGTGCGAACAGAAATTGTAGAAATGACCGCAGAACACGACGAAACCCCTGGCTGGCTCCAGGAGAACAGCAAGTTCCTCATCATCCTCGCCATCGTTCTTTTGGGTGGCGGCGCGGTGAACTGGTACATGCCCCGCGCAGCGGAAAAAAGTAAGCGCGCTGCTTGGGAGCAATACAACCAGTTCGAGGTGGCGCTCAGCGAAGCCGAAAGCAGCTCGGCCATGCTGACCGCACTGCTCACAGTTGAGGGCAATGACAAGTCCTATCCTTGGGCATTGGTAAGGGCAGCCTCATGGGCAGCCGAACGCAAGGACAAAGAAGCCCTTGAGGCCGTGATGGCCAAAATGAACACTGTCGACGCGGGGGCAACACAGGCGATGGTGCTTGAGGATGGTCAAGCTGTGGATTTGATGACCTCCATGAGGAGCCGACTAGATGGCTTAGGAGAACTGGCTGGCCTAGAGGCCGTTCAAGCAGAACCGACCGGCCCAGAGGTCGAATTCACCCTAACCGCCTCCACTGGAGGGACCTACACCCTTTCTTATAAGCTGTACGCCGATCAAACTCCGATCACTACAGCTTATCTGCTGGCTAAGATTAAGGAAGACTCATTTGGTTCAGCTGGAATCACCACAATGCCTCAGGGCGGCTTCCAACTAGATGGCCTCGCGGCCGAAGAAAGTGAGGCCTTACCTATTGAGCGGGCCTGGGGATGCTTCCACCAATCTGGCACCTTATGCACTGTCCTTGAGGGCGGCGGCGAGCCTGGCCAACAAAGCCCTGCCAAGCTCCAATTCCTTGGGGCAGACCTCTATGGCCAAGACGGCGTCACCACGGTAATTGGCAAGATCGTCTCTGGCGAAGATGTGCTGGCTTCTCTGGCCACTCTTGAAAAAGCTGAGGGAACTCCAAACAAGTTTGCTGCCGAGTTTAAGGTAAGCGCCAGGATCAAAGAGTAGTCGTACTCGACAAAGCAAAAAAAGAGGGGCAATCGCCCCTCTTTTCTTTTGCTTGCACCCAAGCTGAATGCGCACACCCGGCTTAACCCTCAAGCAACTCCTGGCTTTCGGTCCGAATGGCCATCAGCTGAGAAAGTGCGTCCAGTTGCTCGAGGTCTTGAAATTGGATCACCAAACGCCCCCCCGCCTTTCGCTTTAGGGCAATATCGACCTTTAGCCCTAACTCCCTAGACATTCGCTCTTGCAAGTCTTGGACCCAAGCGGGCTTCATTGGCCGGGCTTGGTGGCGAGCCTTCACTCCTCCACTGGCCACTTTTTTACAGGCCGCCTCGGTCGCGCGCACAGACATGCTGTCCTCTACAATAGAATCGTAAACCGCCTTTTGGGCAGGTGTACCATTCAGTCTCAGAAGCGCTCGGCCGTGCCCAGCGCTAATTGTTTCACGTGAAACAGCCTCTTGCAAGAAGTCGGGAAGCTCAAGCAGGCGAACCAGATTGGCAACCGTAGAGCGCTCATACCCCAACCTCTCGGCGACTTGATCCTGCGAGAGCCCATAGTTGTTAATGAGCTGCCTACAGGCCGTTGCCCGTTCGATCGAATCAAGATCCTCGCGCTGGATATTCTCAATCAAGGCCAATTCAAGCCTCTCGGCCTCAGAGCGCACAGCGTCGCGCACAAAAACAGGCACTTTCTTTAGGCCAGCAAGCTTAGATGCGCGCCAGCGCCTCTCACCTGCAAGGATTTCATACCGATCTCCGCCCGCTGGGGTTACAACGATGGGTTGCATCATCCCATGCCGCCGAAGAGATTCGGCCAAAGTCTTTATTCCACGCTCAGTATCTTGCCTAGGCTGCTGGGTGTTTGCCAGGAGCTGGTCTATACTGACCCACAACGGCCCGCCGGAGTCCGTGGTTTCCGTGGCGTGAGTATTGGTGAGCAGGATTCCTAATCCCTTTCCAAGCTTTTTCGATGTTGCCATTGGGGTGTCCTAAGATTCCTTTACAGCCTAATCATTCATTGGGGCTAGGCCAACATAAACAAATGCGCAAAATCGGAATCCTCGGCGATCTGCACAGCAATTTCTCCGCATTGGACGCTGTATCAGCTTTATTAGACCTTGAGGAGTGCGACGCCCTTTATTGCGTCGGCGATATTGTCGGCTATGGAGCGAGACCCAATGAGGTCATTGATTTCCTGATTGAGAACAACGTCAAGGCCGTCGCGGGCAATCACGACTGGGCCCTACTTGGGCGTATTGCTGACGATTCCTTCAACCCCTACGCCCGTGCGGCCCTGGACTGGACCAAAAAGTGGCTGACCCCAAGGGCAAAAGAATTCTTAGAGGAGTTGCCCTTACGCATTGACGAGGAAACCTTTACGCTCTTTCATGGAACACTTCCTCACCCCGAAGAGTTTAATTATCTCCAGTCCTTTCCCTCTGCGCTTGCCACTTTGGCCGAGTTTAAATCGTCGATCGGGTTTTGCGGACATACCCATGTGCCCATGAACTTCATCCAAACCGAGGGGCGCACCGAATTAGATTGGCACTTTTTGGCTGATTGGTACCTAGAGGACAACCAGCGGGCTATCGTCAATGTGGGCAGTCCAGGGCAACCCCGTGATGAAATCCCCACGGCACCTGCGATGGTTTATAACCTGCATGAAGGACGAGTGCAGCTATTACGCACGCCCTACAACATCGCCGCCGAACAGAAATTAATTCGCAAGGCTGGCCTGCCGCCGATCCTTGGGGATCGATTGCAGCACGGAATCTAGCGCCAACCGCCACCCGATTCTTCTTCGAGGCCGCTTAGGGCTTGAGGTAGCCTAATTCGGGAGGGAAGTTGTCAAAACCCTCTTCCCCGAGGCGGTTTTGGAACAAAAGCTCAAGATCACGGAGAGCTTTTGGGTCACCAGTGAACTCATAACGCCTTTCGTCGGGGTAGGTTCCAACCAATACCAACATTTGCATCATCGACGCGGCTGAGCATGTTTGGCCAGCAACAACGAGCTCGATGGGGGTGCCATTCTTTTGGACGATGCCGACGATTAACGAAAGTGGACGCGCATGCATGGTGAGACCTTCTGCGACCTCAAGAACGATCGATTGCTTGACAGCAAGCTCGTCCATGACTGCTTCCGCCACAGGAACCGCTCGCTGAAGACAGTCGTAAGCCACCGCCACACCATCGTTAATGATCAAACCTAGCAATTCTTCCTGGCTGACCAATGACTCAAATAGGCGCTGAGATTCGCCGTTCCTTTCGTAAATGTCGTGGCGCTCGTAAAGGTGTGTGAGAGCAGTAACCGTCTCCAGCAAGGCAAGAACCTCGCTGACCGTTGCCCGAATGGTCATCAGCCCAGGATGAGTTCGCTCTTCCTCAGTTCCAGCCACCCAGGTGTCGTATGTGCTGCGCAGATTGTGAACCCGCGCTTCAAAACGACGAGCAATCACTTCGGTGCAGTAGTTTGCCATGAAGGACTGACGCTCTTCCAAGCCATTGACCTCTTGGGTGGCCTGAGAAGACCAACCCCTGGCCAAAACCAGCAACCGGTTCGCGCATCGAACCCCGTGGGGCTGGGTGCCGTCGGCGTGGGCGGGGCCGCGATCTTCTAGGCGGTCATTGGGGAGGTGGACGAGGCCAGGGCCAGCCTTGATTGACTCGACGCGCAGGGCACCATTTGGCCACTCTAAACCGGCCTTAACCCACTCGTTGGAAAGGCCTTGCAGAACTTTGAACAAGATATTTCCTAGCGCCACTGCTGCCCTGGTTACACGTGGCTCAAGGTTCTCTTCTGCCCAGGCCCGCTGCTCTTCGTCATAGGCGGACATGTTGCCATGCAGGTGGACCAGGCTGGAGGTTCCGTGGGCTAACCAGCGCACACAGGCAATCACCTCGCGGACGCGAAAGAAAGTCCTGTTTTTCCGTGCCCCAAAGCCATCTAAGTAGGACTCCACCTCGGTTGCCGACCGATAAAGGTGCACCAGTTGGCGCTGGGTCCACTGCTCGACCGACGATTCCAGCAGTCCATTGCACACCCGCGCCAATTCTTTGCCCTGGGTAGACAGCAACGGCCGGAAATCGGCTTCCGGGAGGATAGATTTTTGGGGGCGCTGTTCCGACCAGGGGGAGTGTGTTGCTCGATCCACACCCCCAATTTACCAGCGAACCAGAATTCACGATATCAACCGCCAAATCATTAGGTTTAGGGGGTTTAGCAAATTGGCCGACAAAGGAATGGCCCTTGCCCACAACCCCATCTGTCCATGGCCTCCGATAATTGCCTCGAAACCTATCTACGCGAGATAGACCAAGTCCCTCTTTTAAGCGCCGAAGAAGAGGTCGCCCTTGGTCGGCGTATCCAAAAAGGTGACGCGGCCGCCCGCGAACACATGATCCGAGCCAATCTCAGGCTTGTGGTAAGTGTTGCTAAGCGTTTTAGGAATAGGGGCTTAACGCTTCCGGACCTAATCGCTGAGGGCAACATTGGGCTGATGAAAGCGACCGAGAAGTTTGACCCGGAGGCGGGTTTCCGTTTCTCGACGTATGCCACCTGGTGGATTCAGCAGACCATCCGCCGCGGCCTAATCAACACGGCCAAGACCGTTCGCATCCCGTCTTACATGGTCGAAATCTTGACCAAGTGGGGAAGGGCGGCAACCGCTTTGGGCCAAAGCATGGGTCGGCCAGCAACGAACGACGAGATTGCTAAGCACCTGCAGCTTTCTGCCAAAAACCGCCGCGTCATCGAGCAAACTCTGAACACCAACTCTGGCAAGGTTGAGCTGGCAGAGGAGCTGCTCCAGAACCTGGCGGAAGACGAGTACAAAGCCAACCAACACATGTTGTCGCCGGACGAAATTGTCCTGCGCAGCGATGCGTTGAAAACCGTCAGCGACATCCTTGAGCTAATCGACCCAACCGAAGCGAAGGTGTTGAAGATGCGTTACGGCATCAATCAAGGCGCGCCTTCCACCTTAGAAGCCATCGCTAAGAAGCTGAGCATATCGCGCGAACGCGTCCGCCAAATGGAGCGCACAACTTTGCGTAAACTACACGCCTACGTGGTCGATGGTGTGCCGCCCGAAGAAATCTTGCCGGCTGAAGCAGTGCGTCAGATTCGCAAATCGCAAGCACCGAGTTCCACGTCCAAGAAGCGCAAGGACAATGGTGACTCGACGCGGCAGGCTCAGTGAAAATGGACTAGGACTTTACGTTCACTTGCCTTTCTGCACCTCGAAGTGCAGGTACTGCGACTTTAATTCCTATGCCTGGAGTGGGCAAAGCCTTGAGGCATATGTAGACGCGTTGCTGCTTGAAGCGCAACGCCGCGCGGAAGGCTTGATGCCGCAAACCGTATTCATCGGTGGTGGAACGCCCTCGTTGTTGCCGCCGGATTTATTGGCCCGCTTATTGGATGAGCTCAACAACATCTGTGGTTTTCGCCGGTCTTCGCTGGAAACCTCGATGGAGGCAAACCCAGAATCCTTAGATTCCGCGCGCGCCAAAGCAATGCGCGATGGGGGAGTGAACCGTTTGTCCATCGGCATTCAATCTCTACAAGCCGACGTACTCCAAGCCTACGATCGCGTGCATAGCCCGCAACAAGCTCGCGACGCACTTGCGTTAGCCGCAGGTTTGTTTCCAAATTTTAATGCTGACTTGATCTTCGCATTTCCAGGGCAGGACCCCGCGGTTTGGCAACAAGACTTGGAAGAGGTGTTGAGTTACAAACCAACCCACATTTCTTGTTATGAACTTAGTTACGAGCCCGGGACCGCGCTGACTCGCTTGCGCGACGTCGGCCGTTGGAAGGGAGAAGACCCTGACCGTTGCGAGCAACTGTTCTTGCAAACTGGCGAGGCCTGCGCCGAGGCCGGGTTGGAACGCTATGAAATTTCCAACTTTTGCGCCACCGATCAACCGTGTTTGCACAACTTGGCGGCGTGGCGTTCACTAAGCTTTGTTGGCTTGGGCGCTGGCGCGGCAGGTTCGGTGGCCGGAGTGCGTCGGAGCAATCTTGCGCGGCCCGAACACTATCAAGAAGTCGTCGAAGCTGGCGGCGATCCCATCCAAGAACAAAGCCGCCCTGGCCCGCAAACGCTTTTGTTCGAACACCTGATGATGGGTTTGCGCCTGGTGAAAGAAGGGGTCAGCCGCAGCCGAGCCATCGCCCAAACGGGAGCCGACCCTTGGTTGGAATTCCAGCCACAATTGACCGAGCTCCGCGAGCAAGGGTTGCTCCAGCTAGCCAATCAGGAAGACAGCATTTGCACGACGGCGAGGGGGGCGTTGTTACTCGACCACATCCTGATGCAAATCCTGCCCGGCACGTCGGTATAATTTCGACGAGCCTATGACCGGCCGCCGCAAACACCCGATTGTTCGAACCTACATCCGCGGATTGGGATTGCTCCTGCCGTTGGCGCTGACGGTTGGACTGCTGCTTTGGATTTGGAACCAGCTCTCCGACAAAGTCATCGGCCACGTCAGTAGCGGCGTGACCAAAGTCGTGCAATGGATGCACTTGGAGCCGCTCACCGAAACCACGACCTTTGTCGTCTCGGTGGCCGTCGTCATCATTACCATCCTGTTGATCGGACTTTGGTTTTCGGGTTTCGTTGGCCGACGCATTTATCGCGCCTTTGAACGCACCCTTGAGCGGCTGCCCATCGTCAAAGCGATTTACCCGCACATCAAACAAATCACCGAGTTCTTTTTCGGTGAGGAAAAGCAGATCGAATTTCAGGGCGTGGTTGCGGTTGAATACCCACGCGCGGGTCTTTATTCGCTTGGCTTTTTGACCGGTAGCTCTTCCAAAACTTTGAACGAAAAGTCGGGCCGAAACTTGGTTTCGGTTTTCATTCCATCGTCTCCGATGCCAGTAACCGGCTACACCATTTTTGTCAACGCCGACGAAGTGGTGCACATGGATCTCACTGTCGATGAAGCCTTGCGCACAGTGATTTCTGGCGGCCTATTGTTGCCGCACAAAGAGCAGGCCTTCAAACCTCAGACCGACGCTGAACCAGCGGACTCAAAGAATGAATAATTTCGCCACGCGCCTGTGGGAGGCGGTTGACCAAAAGAACAACGCCGCCATGGTGGGGTTGGATCCGCGGCCCGATCATTTCCCCGAGCCTTTCCGCAGTCGCGCCCAAAACGGCGTAGCCGAAGCGGCCAAGGCTATGGCTGAATATCACCGCGAGCTGTTGGATGTGTTGGCGCCAAAGGTCCCCGTGATCAAACCCCAGGCTGCATTTTTTGAAGCCTTGGGGGCCGACGGCTACAACGCCATGCTCGATGCTGTTGCCTACACCAAAAAACGCGGCATGTTAGTCGTGCTCGACGCCAAGCGCGGTGATATTGGTTCCACTTCAACGGCTTACGCCGAAGCCTATTTCTCCGGAGATGCGTGCCCGCCAGCCGACGCGTTAACGGTTAACCCATACTTGGGTGAAGACGCATGCCAACCGTTTTTAGAGGTTGCCAAAAAACATGGCGCTGGTTTGTTCCTGTTGGTGAAAACATCCAACCCTGGTGCTGGCTTATTCCAAGATCATGGCACTCCGCCACTTGCCGATCGCGTTGCCGAAGCCGTGCATCGATGGGGGCAAACGGATCTCAATGAAAGTGGTCGGTGGTCATCGGTTGGCGCAGTTGTAGGCGCGACCCGGCCCGACGAGTTGGCCCACTTCCGCAAGTTGATGCCCAACACCCCGCTGTTGCTGCCAGGCTTTGGTTTCCAAGGCGGATCCGCCGACGGTTTGCAAGCCGCATTTGATCCAAACGGTCATGGCGGCATTGTGAATTCCAGCCGTGGAATTCTTTGGGCCCATGAACGTGAAGACTTGCAACACCTTGCTCAGTGGCAAGACCGCGTCGACACTGCCGTTGATGAAATGATCGCTGCATTGGCGCCGGTGCAGAAGGCCGGGATTTCGGCCTAGGCCGGGCCGTTGGTTCATCGATCATGACCGTGCTCGGCTTAACCTTCGAAGCTGCTTACGGTGGCGGACCCTTGCGCCAATGGAATCAATTGCTGTGGGCCATGCACTGCGCGGAGCTGCACAACGCGGTCGAAGATCCTGGCCCACCAACGGGTATTCGCACCAACCTTGTGGCGATCAAAGTAGTTCCGCCCAAGGACTTCGACCCAGAGGGGCATTCCTCGATGATGTTGCTCGATGCCAAGGGCAACTCCTTTGCATTGCCGATTCCAAATCGGGGTCTAGCCGATGAATCCGCCCGCGAAGCGTTGATCCAGACCGCAATCAGCCGTTTGCCCAGTGGGCCGATGGTGGAACCCTCCTTGCGCAGAACGATGCCATTGGTTGGCCATGATTTGTTGACGGCAGCGGAGCACTGGTGGCACCGTGAGTTAGGCGTGCCCAGGAGGGAGGAAAGCGCTGACCAGCCCTGTCAACGAGGGGCGTCGGGGGAAGTCGTTGCGAATTCCTGCCTCGACCCCAAAAGCCCTCCGCAAGTCATTTGGATCGGCCCCCGTCAGCAGCGGGCCATCCAGGAATTGCGCCTCGATCCAGAGGATGCAATTGGCGGAGAGGAGCATCTGAAGGAGCTGCTGCTGAAGCGAAAGCCTAGCGAGATCCCGAAGCTGATCCGTGAGATGGAGAAGTCCATTCGGGAACATACCCACACCCTTGGAAGTGCCGTAAAACATGATGCTCCCGGCCTTTACGGTGGATTTGCCCGTTTTAAGCGCAGCCTCAACCGGGCTAGCAAAGAGTTCAAAAAGAGCAGCAAAAGGGCCTTAGCCTGATCAGCGCTATAGCCTTGTTCCACCTCCAACCGAAGGTGGCCGTGGAACAATCCGAACTGTTCCACGGCGTCGGGCCACAAGACATCTTGCTAGTAAATTGTGAAACTGGGATTCGGTCACTGATCTCGTTATCCT
>CAZMDZ010000140.1:4222-9373 GCA_964565175.1 uncultured Planctomycetales bacterium | reverse complement strand
ATCCCAGTCGATGGTTTCGGCCTTGATGCCATTCAAATCGCCGACGCTTTCCCACCGCCACCGCCGCCATCGCCCGAAGATAACTTGGTTCAACTGCAAGCGCCGGATTTGTGGGCAATGGGTGTGGATGGTGCAGGCGCGAACTTGCTCAATATTGATTCAGGCGTGGATTACACCCACCCCGATTTGACGAATCGGATCTGGAGCAATCCGCTGGACCCAACGGATGGCGTCGACAATGACAACAATGGGTACATCGACGACGTGATGGGTTGGGACTGGGAGCAAAACGACAACAATCCATATCCCAGTAGCTACCACGGCACCGCAACGGCTGGAATCATGGTTGGCGATGGCTCGGCAGGCGTGTACCTGACCGGCATGGCACCGGGTGCAAGCATGGCGATTGCCCGGGTTAGCGGCGAGGCCGATCACTGGGCGGCTCAGCAATGGGCGCTTTCCGTCGGCATGGATTGCTCGTCCTCGTCCCACTCCTATAAGTGGTATTTCTCGCCGAAGCCGGATTACCACAATCATCGTTTGACCGAAGACATGGTGTTGGCCGCGGGCGTGATTCACGCCAACTCAATCGGCAATAGCTTTGGCGATCCAAGCGCGCCGATTCCATTCAACATTTCCGCGCCTGGTTTGGCGCCCTCGCCATGGCGTCACCCCGACCAAAGTCAGGCCGATGGCGGTGTTTCTGGCGTGATGGCTTGCGGCGGCATCGAATTGGATGACAGCCATTACGGCTACTCCTCGGAAGGGCCGTCGGCGTGGGAAGACCTCAATGCCTATGCCACTTACCCCCATACCCAAGATCCGGCTTACTGGGATTACCCGGTCGGTGGATGGAGCGGCTCTGGCCAAGGTCTGATCAAGCCCGACGTCGTCACTTACACCAATGTTGTAACCACTGACAACGGTGGCGGCTACAACGGCAGCTTCGGCGGGACTTCGGCCGCTACCCCGCACCTCGGCGGAAGCTTGGCGTTGATGGTTTCTGCTAACCCAGAAGCTTTGCCGCGCCAGATTTGCGAAGCGATTCAAATCACGGCCGAAGACTTGGGCGTTCCCGGCAAGGACAACTTGTTTGGTGCCGGCAAGGTCCAAGTCAAAGACGCCGCCTTGCGCTTGATTCACTTGGTGACGGCAGCGGATTCAACGCCATCGATCAACACCGCCGCCAAGGTGACGATGACCGGGCCAGCGAATCAAGATTATGGTTTATTCTACGGATTCAGTCTCGGAACCACCCTGGTTCCAGGTTACGGAACCTTAGGCATCGCCAACGCCCAGTTGGTCCGCACCGGCAATCTGGGAAGCTCAGGAATGGACTCGGCGCAAGCATTCATTCCCAACAACGCCGGATTGGTCGGCACCAAGGTTTACACCCAATCGATATGCGATGACAGCGCCGGAGCTTCCGGTGAAATCCTGTTCTCGCTGATCGAAGTGATGACTGTCGCGCCGTAAAGCCCCGATCCATCGCCGTGTTGTGGGTGAAACTGTTGCTGGTTGCCGCTCTGCCAGTGCAGGGCGGCACGGTCGACGAATTGCCGCCGCCTGAGGGTGTGCTGACGCCGATTCTCCAACCGAACGGCCTGTTTGAAATCCGCGTTGCCAGTGATACCCGCCAGGTACGCGTCCTCCGAATGAGTGGCGCGAGCCGCGTTTGGGTCAACGATCAAGTGGTTGCCGCGCCGCTGAATCCGGTTGTCTTGGTTCCGGGTGTCAACAGGATTTGGGGCGCTCCAATAGGGGACGAATTGCCGCAGTTGGAGCTGAGTGTGCCTGCCGGTCCCGTCTTTTTTGACGTCGACGGAGTGGATCCAATGGAGTGGAACCCCCGCATTAAAACCGCCCGTCAGGACATCCTGGTGGTGAATGCCAGTGAAGAACCGGTGCCGATGCTGACCTTGGTTTGCGGGGGCGTCGGGCCTTTCCTGCGCAAGCGGGTGCCGATTTGGCGCGGCCTGCCGCCGTTGTCGGTGATGCGGGTTTCGCTGCCGCTGATGCCAAACCCAGAGTATTGGAGCCAGGTCAAGCTGAAGAAGTACCCCTTGTTCCTTTCTGCCGCCGGAATTCAAGGAGTGGATCCCCTGGTTCAATCCCTGTCTATTCCCCGCGGATCGCCTTCGCAGCGCCCAGCTCCCGCCAAGGTCCATCAGGCAGTTGCCCCTGTTCATTCCCAAATTGAGCAATTCCGCGAGGGGGCACTGGCCTACCAATGGGAAAGGAGTGGTGACTCCGTCATCCACCGGAGTGGGGTGGACCATTGGAGGTTAGCCGGTGAACACGCGATGGTTTTGCGTCTCAGCCCGGATGCACGCCTGGTTCGGCTCCAGCTGAATCCCTACGCCAAGATTCGCTTGCTGCGCATGGGTGCCGACGGCGATTTCCAGGATTGGAATCTCGATGCCCCTCCCTTTGACCGAGGCGGCAAGACGTATTGGGCGGAATGGGATGGCGCTCAATGGCAGCTGCATCGGCACGGTGTGCCGGTCCATCACAAGGGCCTTCATCGAAGAGGTCCGGTCAACGCGGCATTCAAAGATGCGGTTTGGATTTATGGCACTGCCGGATCGAAGGAGGAAAACCAGCAGATCTTGAAACGATTGCGCCTGCACAGTGGGGCGTGGCTGGCAATGGATCCGTCTCACCGAGTAGATTTGATTTCCGATGTGGAATTCTTGGAAGTGGGACGCGGACAGGAATTCGTCGGCCAAAATTTGGTGGTGATTGGGAATGCCGACACTAACCGGGCCTGGAGTTCTTTGGCGGCGGCGGATCTGCCGATTCAATTTCACCGTGGCTGGTTGCAGATTGCGGGTTCCGGGGAAGGTGGCGGCAACAAGCGGGAGGGTGCTTTCGGCGGCGTGGTGCTCCAGCCGCGACCGGGCGATTCCCATGCGTTCGTCTTGTTTTTGGGGGACACCGGAGTTGAGGGAGCCAAGGCGGCTTGCGGTCTGATGCCCGAGCAAATGGATCAGGTCGAATTTGCCCTGACGGGTGGCGGAAGGGTGGGCTTGGCGGCAGGGCTCAAGAGCGGTTGTTTCGACCTCCGTTGGCGATTTCCTAGCCAACTTGATCTAGCCGAGAACGAGTAGGGGCCGCTACAATGCGCGGTCCATGAGCACTACCGCTTCTTCCATAGATATGTCGTTCCTCAAGGAGCTAGGCATCGACGAGTTGAACTCGGGCGCCTACTGCGGGGAATGGCTTGAATGCAACGGTTCGGTTCTTGAATCCAAGAGCCCGGCGACTGGCGAATTGATCGCCAGCGTCAAGCAAGCCAACACCGACGATTACGAAAAGGTCGCCGCAGCAGCCCACGAGGCTTACCTCAAGTGGCGCGAATTGCCAGCGCCTTTGCGCGGCGAGTACGTCCGCCAGATTGGTGAAAAACTCCGCGAGCACAAAGACGCGCTCGGCAAGTTGGTCACCTGGGAAATGGGCAAGATTTACCAAGAAGGTCTTGGTGAGGTCCAAGAGGCAATCGACATCGCTGACTTTGCCGTCGGCCAGTCGCGCATGCTTTACGGCTTGTCGATGCACTCCGAGCGCCCGCAGCACGCGATGCGCGAGCAGTGGCATCCGCTGGGTGTCGTCGGCGTGATTTCGGCGTTCAACTTCCCGTCGGCTGTTTGGGCTTGGAACTCGATGTTGGCGATGATCTGCGGCGATAGCACGCTGTGGAAGCCAAGTTCGAAGACGCCGCTGACCGCAATTGCGATGACCAAGGTTGCCGTTCAGGTGCTTGAGCCGCATGGCTTGGGTGGCGTGCTGAGCTTGGTGATTGGCCGCGGTTCGGAAGTGGGTGAATTGGTGCTTGGCGACAAGCGCGTGCCCTTGGTGTCAGCGACAGGTTCTTGCTCGATGGGCAAGCACGTCGCCGAACGTTTGGCTTCCCGTTACGGCCGCACCATTCTTGAACTTGGTGGCAACAACGCTGTGGTTGTCATGGAAGACGCCGACCTAGAAATGGCGGCGCGCGCGATCATGTTCGGTGCCGTTGGTACCGCAGGTCAGCGTTGCACATCGACGCGCCGCGTTTTGGTGCAGAAGGGCGTGCGCGACAAGTTGGTCAAGCGTCTGCTCGAGCTTTACAGCAAGGTCACCATTGGCAACCCCTTGGGCGATAGCTTGATGGGCCCGATGATTGACGATGGTGCAGTGCAAGACACCCTCGATTCAATCGCTAAGGTCAAGGAACTGGGCGGCGAAATTCTGTGCGGTGGTGAGAAGTACCAGCCGGAAGGTTGCGAAGGCGGCTCCTACATGACACCGTGCATCGCGACGGCCGAGAACCACTGGCAGATCGTGCAAGACGAGACTTTCGGTCCGTTGCTGTACATCATTGAGGTCGATGACCTTGATCATGCCATCCAAATCCACAACGATGTGCCGCAAGGCTTGAGCTCGGCCATCTTCACCATGAACATGCGCCTCGCCGAACGCTTCTTGAGTGCGGTAGGTTCGGACTGCGGCATTGCCAACGTCAACATCGGTACCTCCGGTGCTGAGATTGGTGGCGCCTTCGGTGGTGAAAAAGAAACCGGTGGTGGTCGTGAATCAGGCTCTGATTCATGGAAGGCTTACTGCCGTCGCCAAACCAATACCGTCAACTGGGGCGACGAACTGCCACTGGCGCAGGGTGTCTCCTTCGACGTGGACTAAGCTAACACCCGATTCAATTCCCTCCCAAAGGTCCTTGCTCCTCGCCGAGTAAGGGCCTTTGCCTTTTTAGGGCGGGAACCAATCAAAGCTGGCCTAAAAGTTTTCTTGAGCGGTGCGCAAGATGACTTCTTCCTGAAGGTCCTTACCCATATCCACAAAGTAGTCACTGTAGCCGGCGACGCGGACTAATAGATCGCGGTACTCCTCCGGCTTCTCCTGTGCCTTGCGCAGTGTCGGCGTGTCAACGACGTTGAACTGGATGTGGTGGCCGCCGTAGCGGAAGTAAGTGCGGACCAGGTGGGTGAGTTTGCTGATGCTTTCTTCGCCTTCGAGGACTTGCGGCAAGAAGCGTTGATTGAGCAAAGTGCCGCCGGAGCGAATTTGGTCCATTTTGCCAAGAGATTTGCAAACCGCGGTGGGGCCGTTGCGGTCGGTGCCGGGATAAGCGGACATAGATCCGTCGGAGTAGGT
>CAZMDZ010000140.1:0-4212 GCA_964565175.1 uncultured Planctomycetales bacterium | reverse complement strand
GGGGCCGTTGCGGTCGGCGCCATGAGCAGGAGAAGTGCCGTCGGAGATGGGGGTGAGGCTGTGGCGGCCGTCAGCGGAGGCGCCGACTTTAGTGCCGAAGTAGACGTGGCAAGTCGTGGACAGCATGTTTAGGTGATAGCGCCCGCCTTTGGTGTTGGGGCGACCATCAATGGTTTCGAAGAGAGACTCATAAACCCGTTGCATGAGTTGGTCTGCTTCATCAAGGTCGTTGCCAAACTTCGGAGTTTTGTTGACTAGCAATAAACGCAGCGCTTCGTTGTCGGCGAAGTCGTGGCTTAGAGCATCGCACAAGTCCCGCATGTTCACTCGGCAATCTTCGAACACATGTTTGCGGATAGCGGACAAGCTGTCGGTGATGGTGCCGATGCCACAGCACTGTATGTACGTAGTGTTGTAGCGCGGGCCGCCGTCGTAATAGTCGCGGCCAGTTTCGATGCAATCGCGGATCAGGACCGAAAGGTAAGGCGCCGGCACATAGCGCGCGAACATCGATTCGATGTATTGATTGACGCCAACCTTTAGGTCGACGAAGTGGGCAAGTTGGATTTCAAAGGCGGCGTAAAGTGTGTCGAAGCTTTCAAATTCATGCGCCATACCCGTTTCGGGGCCCAACTGTTTTCCGGTTAGCGGATCAACACCGTTATTCAGGGTGATCTCCAGAACCTTTGGCACATTCAAATACCCGGTTAGTACATAGGCTTCTTTGCCAAAGGCACCGGTTTCAATGCAGCCGCTGTTGCCGCCTTCCCGCGCATCTTCCACGGTTTTGCCAGCACGAACCTGTTCGGAAATCACCGCATCTGCATTGAAGATGGCCGGGTAGCCATACCCTTTGCGAATGACGCGGCAGGCGGACTTCAAGAACCGATCCGAGGTGCGACTACTGATCTGCACATTCGCTTGCGGTTGCAGCAAATGAATCTCGTCGACAACTTCTAGCAGCAGGTAGGAAATATCGCTGACTCCATCGGCGCCGTCGCGAGTGAGACCTCCCAGGTTAATGTTGGTGAAGTCGTTGTAGGTGCCACTCTCCTTAGCAGTGACGCCAACCTTGGGCGGTGCTGGGTGGTTGTTGAACTTGATCCACAGGCAACTCAGCAGCTCTTTGGTTTGCTCGCGATCAGTGATCCCGGCGGCGAGATCCTGATCAAAAAATGGCTGCAAGTGCTGATCCAAATGCCCGGGGTTCATCGAATCCCAGCCATTCAGTTCGGTGATCGTTCCCAGGTGATGGAACCAATAAGTTTGTATTGCTTCCCAAGTATTACGCGGCGCATTCGCCGGGACTCGACGGCAAACCTCAGCAATTTTCATGAGTTCAGCTTGGCGCTGGGAGCATGATTCTTTCGCCGCCATTTTCTCGGCCAAATCTGCGTGACGTTCTGCAAAAACGATAGTGGCGTCACAAGCAATGCTCATCGCCTCTAACTGCTCAGCCTTGCGCGAGGCGTCTGCGTCTTTGTGGTAATCCAAGTGTGATTTGCGCTCCGCAATGTGGCGTTTGTAATCAAGCAAACCCTTGCGGTAAATTTCACCGTCCAAGGTGGTATGCCCCGGCGCGCGTTGTTCCATGAACTCGGTATAAACACCGGCTTCGTAAGCATCTTTCCATAGCGGCGGTACATGCGAAAATACCCGATCGCGCATGCTGCGGCCGCTCCAATACGGAATCACCTTCTCCTCATAGGCAGCGACCATTGATTCATCGGTGCGGTAGTGAACCTTGTCGCGCTGATTCAAGGTGCGTAAGTCCTCAGCGGTATGGCAAGTCAGCTCTGGGAACGTCGGCACCACCTTCGGCGCTGGACCTCGCTCGCCAACAATCAGTTCATCTTCACCGATGTACAAGGTCTTGTGCTGGCATAAATGCAAAAACGCGCGCGCGCGCATGATTGGCACCGGGTATTTACCATCATTCTGCAGATAATACTCAGTCAGCAATTCCGCGCGTTCGGTCGAAACCGCCGGTTGAGCGTCAAAACTTTGCTGGCGTAGGCGAGTGATGCGTTGGTTCATGATTTATCCTCCGATGGTGACCGTGCAATCCGGCCGACGGATGACAGCAGCAAGTTCTTCCAGCTGCCCAGGGGCGTGTTCGGTGATGCCATTCAACTTCCACGGCATGTCAAATTTTTTATGCTTTTGCCGAGCCGACGAATGGAAGGGCAGCAAATCCACTTGCTGCACGTGATGAAGCGAGGCCAGTAAGTCGGCCATCACTTTGAAGTTTTCCGTGTTGTCGTTAATTCCAGGAATGACCGGGACGCGCACTCTGACCGCTTTTTGCTCGGAATCGAGAGCGCGCAGATTCTGAATGATGCGTTGATTGGATACCCCGGTCGTTTGGCGGTGACGTTGATCATCCATCACCTTGAGGTCGAACAAGAAAAGGTCGGTATGTTCGGCGACCTTCAAGATGTCTTGGGTTCGCGCCAAACCGCTGGTGTCGACGGCTCGGTGCAATTCACGTTTGCCGCAGGCTTGCAACGCCCCAAGCAAAAACTCCAGCTGAACCAACGGTTCGCCGCCGGAGAAGGTGACGCCGCCACCCGAGTCTTCGTAATACAAACGATCCTTCTCGATCAACTCCAGAACCTCTTCCACCGTTGTTGGCATACCAACCAGATCTCGTGCTTCTGCCGGACAGGCTACGGTGCATTCTCCGCAAGTGGTGCAAAGCGAGTTGTCGCGATCGATGCCGTGCTTGGTTAGGGTCAGTGCTTGCTGCTCACAAGTCTCTACGCAAGCCTGACACCCCACACAGTCTTCTTGGTGATACTGAACAAATGACGCACAACTTTGACTCTCGGGGTTGTGGCACCACCAACAGGAAAGCGGGCAGCCTTGAAGAAAGACAGTAGTGCGAATGCCGGGGCCGTCGTGCAACGAGTAGCGTTTCAAGTCGAAAATCCTGCCCACCGTCATCGCCCTAATTCTCCTTGATCTGTTCACCGATTGCGGCGTAGTAGCGGTGAATGAACCGCTCTTGCACCTTGAAGGACCAGTGCACATCACGCACATAGTCCGCCGCAGCGTTGACGTCGCCGTCACGCAGGAAGGCGAGGATTTTGGCGTGTTCCTTGGTGGAGTTTTCTTCCCACTCTTTGACGAAACCGGAGCGGCGCGGGAAATCGTAAAGACGCTGTTTCAAAATACGCACCGTGCGCTTGAGTTCTTGGTTGCTAGATAGATCCAGCCAACACTCATGGAACTCAAGGTTGAGTTGATAGAAAGCGTCAAAGTCGTCGCGAGCCAACGCAGCCTGCATGCCACCATTGAGCTGCTCCATATTGTCCACCGCCTCAGCCGTCAGGCGCTCAGTGCTATTGCGCAACGCCGTGCCTTCCAGTGCCGCCAGAATCTCGTAGTGGTCGCGAATGCGCTCCAGAGTCAGCGGAATCAAGCGAATTCCACGGCGGGGGAGTATCTCGACGAAACCCTCGGCCGCCATTTGCAATAACGCGTCGCGCAGCGGCGTGCGACTGATGCCGATCTCCTCCTCAAGAGCGTTCAGGTTCAGCGTCGTGCCTGGTTCGATGCGGCCGAGCTGCATCGCCTCCTTGAGGTAGTCGTAAACCTGTTCTCTTAAGGATCTAACGACAATTGGGGTGGATTGAGGGACGGCCATGGATGGACTGACGGCGGGGCTACCGAGTTGGCTGATATCTAATATATCAGATGGGGCCCCGTCCGCCAATATTCCAGCTCAGCTACTGAATCGTCATAGCCAATGCATTGCTCAGTACGCCCGTGCCCAGGTCAACTCCTTGCATCCAGACCGGGAACCCAGATAGAGAAGATGGAATGAACACATCCCGCGTGGTGTTGCCATTTCCGTCCAATCCCAGGGTCATGGTGTCATAGGGGTGGCCAACAGAAGCTTGTCCAAAGGGCGTGCTCACCGGTCCCGGGCCGGCAAATGACCAAGCGAAAATGACTGCATTGTTTGGCGTGCAATGACTGAAACTTGCGGTTGCAGTCTTGCCGGCAATCAAATTGCTCACCCTGACCGTTGGTCCTAATCCAGTCTGGTCAAAGAAATATGCCCCCATATCGGCCCGGGTTCCATCGCCATCAAATGGGGAATTCGGGTCGCCGGCATCGATACAAGGTGAGGTAAGTTGCAGATAGAAATCGTTGGCTGCAGGGTCGACGAATAGGGGATTCGCGGTGATGCTGCCAGAATGGAAC
>CAZMDZ010000139.1:0-9393 GCA_964565175.1 uncultured Planctomycetales bacterium | reverse complement strand
GCGATGGTGCCGCTGATTGCGCTGCCGAAGTGATCCCCCTGGTTGGTGCCGTTGAGTTGCAACAGCAAGGTGCCGTCGAAGCCGGAGTAAAGGGAAGCAGAGCCAGCGTTGGTGAGACCGTTTGGGTCGGCGCGTTCGGCACCGATCCAGATATCGTCAAAGCCGTCCCGGTTCCAATCTCCGGCAAAGCTGACCGAGCTGCCGAATTGATCTTTGGACTTGCCGCCATCCCATTGATAAATCACGCTGCCATCGAGGCCGGAGTATAGGTAGACCGTGCCAACGTCGGTCATGCTGCCGACGTTGGCGAATGGTTCACTGACCAAAACGTCGGAACGACCGTCGCCATCGGCATCGCCAGCATTGGCGACCACACCAGTCAGATCCATGTTCAAGGCTGCGCCATCCCATCGGCTAAGGATGGTGCCATCGGCTCCGGAATAAAGAATGGCGGAGCCGGTGTCAGAGCTACCGACAGTTGTGGTGAATGCGGCGCCGACCAACACGTCGGCGTGGCCGTCGGCATTGACGTCGCCAGCCGCGGCGACTGTACTGCCGAAAAAATCGTAGGTTTCGGTCCTGCTCCATTGATAAAGCTGTTGATCGAAACCACCGGAGAGCTGTTCGGGGGCGAGAGAGAATGTGAGTGCGAGAGCGAGTGAAAAAATTGGCATACCGGTGTAGTAAGAAGGGAATTGCGTCGAGGGAAGCTCTGCTTCCAAACGATGCCGCCAATCAAAGTGTCGCGCCTTTCTTTCACAATACCCGCGGGAAGCAAAAAAAATGCCGCGGGCCCGTTAAGGAAGGATCAGTAGGGTGACGACTTGATTGGCCGTCATGGACAAATTTAGCTGCGCAGTATGGGTAGCCAATACTTCCTGCGGCAGTTCAACCAGATTAGCACGTTGAATGCGGCGCACGGATTGCGGCAGAGCCAGTTGAATGTTGCCGCCAGTTGGGTGGGCGCGGATACGGATGACGACGCGGTCACCGGATTCACTGAGCTTGATCGCGGTGACGTCGGCTGGGCCGGTGAGGTTGAGGTAACTACGTTCGGCGGGAATGGTTACGCCGCCACTGCCATGGCCACTTCCGCTCGCGACCCAGGCGTAAAGAGGGTGAGCCATGTCGTGTTGCAGGGCGGCACGAGTCGGTGTGGCGTTGGTGGATTGGCCGAAGCGGGCAATGAAAGCAAACTCGGTGACGTCGGGCAGGCCGGGTTCGATGTCGAAGTCGACGATGGCGCCGCCTTTGACTTGGCCTTGATCGTGATGGCGAGTGAGCTTGAAGCCTAGCGCAGTTTCGTCAGACTCGATGTTGGTGGAGGGTGCGCCAGTCATTTCACCGAGCTCGAGCGTGGGTGCGTCGAGTGAAGTAATCGAAAGCCATCGGCCATTGGTCCCGTGCAAAATGCCGCCGGTTGCGGCGCCGAAGTGAGACATGGTTGCTTCTGGCAAGTTGTCGATGGCGGGTTGGTAGAACCCGTCGGGGCCGTTGACGGTGAGGGTGGTTGGCGCTGTGAGCGCGGCCGGGAAGGTGACGCCGTAATGGCGTGAGTGGTCGTCGAAGATGACATGCGGAAGTTTCGAATCCGCCATGAAGGCAGTCATGTCCAAACGCGGCGCGAGTTCGGGGCGCGCGCTGCCAGTGTGGTGCAAGCGGTACTCGCGCAACAGATCTCCGGCGGCGTCGTAAACGCGGGCGCGCCGAAAAAGATTGGATGCGCTTTCCACGCTGAGGGTGACCGGAGTTGGATTTTCCGCTTCAGTTGCGCTGAAAAACACTTCCATGTGCATGCCTGCCTCAACGCCAAAAAACGCATAGTCCGACGCGGCGTCGATCCACTCAATGCTGGTGGTGCCATCGATCAAAGAGGTGGCAACACCATTGTTTGGATCGAGCGTGAGTTGGATGCCGCCGATGTCGATTTGATTGCCGCTGCTCCAACTTGGCGGCGCGGGAGTGCTGCCGCCGCTTCCAATCCGAAAGCGCTTCCATCCGAAAGCCGGAAGTTCGACTTCCACCGCCAATTCGGTGCGCTGATCATTCAACCATCGGAATTGCGGATCAGACCCGCCAGCTGGATCGATCAAGCGCAAATCGGCGGGCTGCGGCGATCCGCAGTCGATGTCGAAAATTGTGGTTCGGGCATGACCGAGCGGATTGAACACCACCAATCCAGGCTCCCCCGCCAGCACTAACTGCGGAGCAAAATCATCCAGCGCGGCATCGCGTTCTTGAGCAGTGAGATCGCGGCATCCAGTGGCGATGCGAACGAAATCTTCGTTCTCTTCGTTGACCTCAGCTTCAGTCAAAAGCCCAGGCCAGCCCGTGCCACCACCGGAGTGCTCGTCGAAGACCAACGATTTTTTCCACGCGTTTCGGATTGGATTGTCAGGGTAGTTTCGACCGATTTCCACGCGCGCTTGCATGCATAAAGCTTCAACCTCCGCCAACGACGCCCGCGCGCGACGGACCATCGAAGTGGATGCCGGAGTGACCGAGGTGACGTCATCCCAATTGCCGGACGCATCGCCAGAGTAGGTTGGGTAGACGTCGCCGTAGGTGGTTTGGATGTGCTCAAAAAACTCGCGCGCGGTGGCGAGTTTGATTTTGGGCGAGGTGTGGGAATTGTTCCACTGCTGCGCCAGGATCGACATGCCGTTGTTGGGGAAGGTGTCGTCGAAGGCACGCAATACCATGACCGCGTCGTAGGGGTAGCCGGCGTTTTCAAACTCGGCAATACGGGCAGGAACTTGGGCGTTGGCATTGGCCAAACTAGTCAGCCCCCAATCGAGATAACCTTCTGGATAACTGCCGTAGCTGATCCAAGTGAGCGTGCGCGAGCCGTCGCGACCTTGCCACCAAAATGGGCGGTCGGCGAGCGGGATGTCGGGTTTGCCGCCGAAAGAATTGTTGGGGCCGAGCACCGCATAGGGGATTCCTGATCCGGCGAGTACTCGCGGCATTGCCCAGGTGAATCCGGGCACGTCGTTGAGGAATGCGGCCGTTGGTCGATGCTGCAAAAACTCCCCCGCCCGACGCGCTTCGAGAGCGAGGCGCTGAAATTGTTCCTCACCACAATTGCCGGAATGCAAGTTGGTGTAGTTGGCGCCGAAGTCCATCCGCCCTTCGGCCAAGCGGTTTTTGAGTCGTTGCACATCGGCGGTGGATGCGCGCTCAAGAAAGCAGTCGAGCTGGTAAGTGGTTTCAATCGTCCACTTAAAATCCGCACGCTGATCCATCAGATCCAACGCCGCAACCGTGCGATCGTGATTGCGCTGCTCCATCACATGCGGCGGCGCATCAAAGCCGACGTCGGCGTGGCAAAATTCGACGACGTAAAGCGTTTGAATGCCGTCAATTTCTTGGGGGGCTGCTTCGGCCAATGCGGCAGATGCGGTTTGGGGTCCAGCCAAGGCGGCGAATCCAATGGCTATGATCCAAGCAAAGGGGGCGGCAGCTAGGAAATTGGAGGCACGCATGGGTCTAGGATAAGCCAGATTCTCAGGTTGTGCCTGCCCCGTTTAGGGCTGCTACTGTTGACCTATAATCCGGCCATGCCCATTCCCCTCCAGGACGGTTGGCTTTATGGCCCTGTCGATTCGCGTCGATATGGCCGCAGTTTGGGGGTCAATCCCCTGCCGCTGGATCGCAAGCTGTGCTCACTGGATTGCTTGTACTGCCAGTACGGGTTCACGCGCGCGCAGGAAGCGGCTGGGCGAGCTGAAGTTCCGTCGATGGAAGATTTGGCCGCGGCTTTTGATCGTGAATTCGCGCGGTTGGCGGCGGCAGACGACATTCCGGATCGGATAACGGTTGCTGGAAATGGTGAGCCGACTTTGCATCCGGACTTTTATCAATGGAGCCGGCTGCTGGCCGAGGCGCGGACCAGGCACTTCGGGCCGACCACGCAGATTGGTTTGTTGAGCAATGGATTGCATCTGAATAAGGCTGATGTGATCGCGGGAATGAAAGAGTTTTACGACGAACCGGCGATCAAGTTGGAGTGCGGGACGTCGGAGTGTTTTGCTGCTTTGTATCAGGTGTCGGCCAAGGGTTTGCAGCGCACTTTGGATGGATTAGATCAGCTCACTTCTTTTGTCGTTCAAGCACTGTTCATTCATGGACCCACTGCCGATAACGCGGCGCCGGAAGAGGTCGCTGAGTGGTTGAAGCACTTGCAATACTTCCATGACAAAATTCGTCATGTGGAGATTTACACGCTTGATCGCCCCGCTGCGGATCAGTCGGATGCACAACGCGTTCGTGTGGCGCGGTTGAATGAAATAGCGGATCAAGTGCGGGCGCTGGGTTTAACCGCCGAAGTTTTTGCGCGGGATGAGGATGTATAAAGATGAAAGATAATCAACTTGTTTACATTGAACTGAAATCCGAATGTGCCGACAGCGGCTCTGCTTGGATTAGTCGCGTCAAGTGGTCCAAATCACGACGGACCCTTTACTTCAATGGACTTGCGCTTAAGCGCGGCCAAGGGATAGGCGCTAATTTTTATTGCTTGGAAACCGGAAACGAATACTGGGTCTCCGGTGCCAAGAAAAATGGCCAGGATCGTCACTGGGCTGGTGGCGGGCCCGTCATGGTGGACAGCCGCATCGCCGAAGAGTACCGCCAATTCCTCAACGTGCGCGAACTTGACCCATCGGCCCACCCCATTGCTTCCGACATCCAAGAAACCGATGTCACCAAGTTCACGGAAATGGAAAATCAAAGTCATGATTGACCGCCGTTAGTCGGCAATCACCGAGTTCTGTTTCGATGCTCAACGACCAAACCATTCAAATCGTCAGCTGTCACGCCGAAGGCGAAGTGGGCGACGTCATTATTGGTGGCGTGGAGCCACCGCCAGGGAAAACGCTTTGGGAGCAGCGCGCGTTTATTGAAGCGGATGAGCGGTTGCGGAATTTTGTTTTGAATGAGCCGCGCGGTGGCGTTTTTCGGCATGTGAATTTATTGGTGCCGCCGGTGGACCCTCGAGCGCAGATGGGGTTCATCATCATGGAGCCAGCGGATACGCCGCCGATGTCGGGATCGAATTCGATTTGTGTTTCCAATGTGTTGTTGGAAACCGGCATGGTTGAAATGGTGGAGCCGGAAACCAAACTGGTGCTTGAGGCACCGGGTGGTTTGGTGGAAGTTCGTGCGCAGTGTGCGGATGGAAAAGTGAAGAGCATTACCATCACCAACCTGCCGTCGTTCGTTGATAAGTTGGGCGTGCCATTGAAGGTTGATGGACTGGGGACGTTGACAGTCGATACCGCTTACGGCGGCGACAGTTTTGTCATCGTTGATGCGGCGCAGGTTGGAATTGAGATCGGGCCGAATCACGCACGCGAACTTGCGGAGATGGGAGTGCGGATTACTCAAGCTGCGAATGAGCAACTGGGTTTCCATCACCCGGAGAACCCAGATTGGGATCACCTTTCCTTCTGCCAGTTCACCACCCCGCTGGAACGAAACGGCAACGTGCTTCATGGTCAAAACGCCGTATCCATTCGCCCGGGGAAAATGGATCGCTCCCCGACTGGAACGGGATGTTCCGCGCGCATGGCGGTGATGCATGCGCGAGGCGAGATGGATTTGGTTGATGAATATCACGCCAAGTCGATCATCAACTCCGAATTCCGCTGTCGGATTAACTCGCTGACCACAGTCGGCGGCAAACCCGCAATTATTCCATCGATCACCGGGCGGGCTTGGATCACCGGCACTTATCAACACAAGTTGGATCCAACCGATCCATGGCCGGAAGGTTATCGATTGAGCGACACCTGGCCGAATCACTGCACTAGCGAATAGCCGACGGCTCGGGTCGTGGGTTAACTCAACTCACCCACCGCGCGCATCGCTTCTTCAATCGCCGCTTGGGTGTAAGCCGAAGCGGCGGCGTCGGAATTGGCGATGGAGATGTTGCCGATGGGTTGGCGTGCGATCTCATGCGGGGCTTCGCCAGCTGGCCATTCTGGATCCCATAAATCCAAGTAGCCGTAGGAATATCCATGAGGCCAACGATTGACGGTGATGGCCAGGATGTCGCTGGCGGCGGTGAAGCCGGCGGGACCGAGCATGCCGTTAAGCACGGTGCGGACTTCGCGTTCAAAAGTTTCGAAAGGCGTGTCGAGCAGCGATTGCCGCGCTTGACGCAGTTGCTCGTGGATATGGATCCCGCGTTTCGGCGGTTCCATCATCCCCCAGAACATCAAGGGCACCGGATCATCAGCATCGGTCCCCTGCTGATAGCCAACAGTGTCCACGCCTTGAATCTGATACACCTTGGCGTGCATGCGCCCGGGGCAATAAGCGCCGTTGATGCCCAGCTCTTCAAGGCTCTTGCCATTTCGCAGCAGCACATTCGTTACCAACATCGGGTGCTTGACTTGCCTCTTTTGCGCGGCTTTTTGCTCCTCAGGAAGTTCCGGGCAGAGATGCGGAATGACTGCGTGATAACACGCAAGTACGCAGTGTTTGGATTTCACCCGCACGGCTTGCCCGCCGTTGACGTAAACCACCGCCACTTCATCTTTCGCATTTTTGACGTTCACCGCAGTCGAACTCAATCGCATACGAATCGCGGATTGCGGTTGATCTAGCTTCGAATAATCAAACCTTGCCGTCGCAATCGTTTCGGCCTTTGCCTGAACCGAAACCGATGGAATCAACGCCTGGACTAGCAACCGTGCAATCGACGCATTGCCATCCGGGAACATCGCAACCAGTTCCGATTCCATCGCACCTTGAACACGGCTGGCGTCCTTGCCCAATAAATGCGCGCCCGGCAGCCACGCCTTCATGGCTTCGGCGGCTGACAAACTATGCGGCTGCACGCCCCAATAACCGTCCATCGATTTCATAAAAAACTCGACGACCTCCGTCGGCAGTTTTGCATGCTTGGACAAAAAGTCGGCGTAGCTGGTCTTGTGCAAAACGCGGTCGACTTCTTCGCTGCTCATTCCCTCGAGCACATTATTGTGCGATGCATAAAATCCCTTCAATGCGGTGCGTGACTTTTCAGTCATGGGAAACTGATCCACCTTTTTCAACGCGCCAAGATTGCGACCATATATCGAGAGGCCGGGAACAAGTACATCCTTACCGTAAGTTTCGGCGTCGAAGTAAATCGACGGCTTGCTGCTGCCATAATCGAACTCCAACTCACGACTGAGCTTTTGTACCTTCACCCCTAGCTCTTGCAAAAACTTCAGCACGGGTTTCTCGAAGGACAGGAACTCCAAATTCATCGTGCCGCCCCACGACAACCGCATTTCTCCACCCTGGTGAAATTCATTGCGCTTGGCGTGGCCGCCGAAGTCGTCGTGGTTATCCAGAATCAATATCCGCGATTGCGGCCCGAACTTTTTGCGGTATTCATAAGCCGCGGTCAAGCCACTGATGCCGGCGCCCACAACGATGAGGTCGTATTGCTCCTCCGAATCAACGGCGTTTTCAAACTTGGCGCCGTCCCGCGCAAAAGCATGGGCCACCTCAAACGAACCGGGGTGGGAGCCGCGCATTCCGGTTTGGGTGGGTGGATATCCGGGAGCAGGGTTGGGCGGCCCACCGTTTGTTTTAGAAACTTGCCCACCAAGGGCGGCAGCACTTCCAGCCGGCAGCACCATCCCCAAAGCGGACAAGCCAACACCGTGAATAAAATTGCGGCGAGTGATCGCGCGGCCCATGCCTAAGTCTTGATCTGATTTCTTCAAAGCAGCCTCTACCTTATGCTCAGCAGATGCCCGATCCTAACCGCACCCCATCCCGCCCATCCAATCGTCGGCTAAGCCGCCGGCAGCTTTTGCAGGCCACGCTTGGGGCGACGGCGATGATATCGGGGCCGTCGTTGGGGAGTGGCCATGGATTGCAAAGTCAACATGGTGCCGGTGGTGGATCCATTCGGATCGCCTTGATCACCGATTTGCACCAGGACATCATGCACGACGCGCCGCAGCGGATGACGAAGTTTTTGAAGTGGGCAAAATCCACCCAGGCCGACGCGGTGATGCAACTGGGCGACTTCGCCTACCCCAAGACCGACAACGCCGCGGTCATCGATCCGTTCAACGCCGCGGGTGGATTGCATGTGATTGGCAATCACGACATCGACGCCGGCCACACCAAAGAGCAATGTTTGAAAGTTTGGGGAATGCCTGCTCGCTATTACGCGAAGGACGTCGGCGGGATTCGCGTGGTGGTGCTTGATGCGAATGAAAGCGGATCACCGACTCACGGCGGCGGTTATGTGAAGTACATCGGCGGCGAACAGCTGGAGTGGCTGGAGCAAGAGCTCGAGAACAACGATGGTCCGTTTTTGATCGCCAGTCATCAACCACTGGCCGGACCGCAATCCGTCGACAACGTCGAAGAAATCCAATCGCTGCTCACCCGCTACGCCGAGAAGATTTGGATTTGCATCAATGGCCACTCCCATCTCGACATGATGCTGCGGGTAAAGGGCGTTTCGTATTTGCATATCAATTCGGCTTCGTATCAATGGGTCGGCGGCTCGCACCTGCACCCGAGTTTTGCCGCCAAGGTGCATGAATCTCATAAGTGGATTCAATACACCTGCCCCTACCGCGATCCAGTTTTTGCCGCCCTCGTCCTCAACCCCACCGACGGCTCGGTCACCGTGGAAGGTTGCGCGGGTGCTTGGGTAGGTCCATCCCCCGCCGCGCTGGGCGCCGACACCGACGATTCCATTCATCACGGCGAAGAGATCGTGCCGTGGATCCGCAGCCGTAGAATTGAGCGCGCTGCGGGCACTGCGGCGTGGATTTCGAAGTAGAGCCCATTCATCCAAAAATGCGCGATCTCCTTAAACCCCTCTCGCTGGTTCGCATCGCCGGCGTATTGCTTTGCAATCCTGCTGATCGTCAACTCGCTAAGCCGCGTTCCTTCGAAAGCGCGCATCGGTTCGATGGCGCTTTCCGCACTTGGATTAGTTAGCTTGGGGAACTCGTGGATGGAATATTCAAACGGGTTTTCTCTTCCCATCACGTTCATGTTCCCGATCGTCATCGCCATTTTTGAAGTCCGGCTGATCTATCGCAAAGCACCACATCCATGATCAAACCCCTACCGGCGTTGTTCATTTCATCCGGCATAGCCGTATGGCTGCTCGGACATCTGGAATCCCTTCAATACCCAGCTGAGGGTAGGCCAGATTTCGACCTCATGGAACTTCTGTTTATGACCATCTTTGCTTTCATCCCAGCGACTATCGCCCTGGTCAGCACTCGCGCCCCAAACTTTGCGACCTTACGATCTTGGCAGCGGGCAGCAACCGCAACTGTGATTTGCGCAGCGATCTTCACCCTTGGGTTCAGCATATTCCCTGGCATGTTTGATGAGTACCTCGATGCCATGGATGCGAGT